>CACZQL010000020.1 GCA_902783365.1 uncultured Bacteroidia bacterium
GGCACCAACGATGTTGAGGATTACAACATCACCACCAACACCATGGGTGGCTCGGTGTTCAACTTCTCGAGCACTCCTGGCTTCAACGCTGGTTCCTCCGGCGGTTGCACTGTTGCTGCCTTCAATGGCAAGATGGCCTTCATCGGCGACATCCAGCAAGACCCGAACCTCATCGGTATCTATGAGCTCCGCGACGACAACAGCGGTCCTGTGCCTCCGGTTCCTCCGGTTGAAGGCGGCATCATCGGTGTTGAAATCTTCCGCAATGGCGAATGGATTGCTGAAGTGCCTTACACTGAGAACAGCTACGTTGATGTGAATCCTGGCAACGTCGAAGAATACACCATCCGCGTGGTTCACGACGGTCTCACCAGCGACTACACCTACTATGCCATGAGCTGCCCCGAGGTGGTCAACCTGGGTGGTCCTGTCTGCGACGCTCCTGAAAACCTCACGGGTGAATACAGCTTCACTGAAATGGTCAATGTCATCACTTGGACTTACGGCGAAGAACCCGTTCCTCCGGCGGCATTCGAATGGTACTACTATGACAATGGTGTCAACGAAGATGCTATCGGTACTGGCGGTGGTCAGTTCTGGTGGGGCGTGATGTTCCCTGCTGGTTCTTACCAAGGTGGTCAAGTGACCAAGGTTGCTGCTTACGACTACAGAGCCATGACGGGTAATGTCACCCTCTACAATGATGGTACTAATGCTCCTGCCAATGCTGTTGGTACTGCCAACGTGACCTTCACCGGTTCCAACGACTTCGTTGAGTTCACGTTCGCTAACCCGGTCAACATTGATCCTAGCAAGAACCTCTGGGTTGTCTTCTACAACGAGAGCGGTACCGACTACCCGGCTGCTGTGTGCGCCAACACTGGCGACGCCAACGGTCGTTGGGTGTCTCTTGACGGTGCTACTTGGGAAGACCTCGCTAGCTACAGCCTCAACTACACCTTCATGGTCCGCGCTTACATCGGCGGTTCGAAGGGTGAAGTCAGCATCCTCAGCGAAACTCCCGCTGTTGTCGAAAGCACTGGCACCTTCAGCAATGCTGGTGAGGGCTTCGGTCCTGCCGCTAGCGCCTCCGCTATCGACAACGTGATGGCTGGCGATCCTGTAAGCTTCAACGTGTATCGTGATGGTAACTTGATTGGCAATGTGCCGTTCACTGGTGCTTACGAGTACAGCTACAACGACAATCCTGGCCACGATGGCGACTACGAGTATCAAGTCACCGCTGTCTATGACGGTTGCGAATCTCAGCCTGCTCTGACTCCTGATGGCGATCACGACTATGTGGTTGTTCGCTTCGAAGGTGTCAACGAGGGCAATATCGAAGCCAAGCTCTATCCTAACCCGACCAACGGCAACGTGAAGATCGAAGCCGCCGGCATGAACCACATCACCGTGGTGAGCGCTCTCGGCCAAGTCCTCTACGATACCGATGTGAATGCTGACAACTATGAAATGAACCTCGGCCAATACAAGGCTGGCGTTTACATGGTCCGCATCTCCACTGTGAACGGTGTTAGCGTGAAACGCGTGACTGTTGTCGAATAATCCTTCCTACAACCCTTAGGGGTTGATACAAAAAAGGGGCGCCTATCAGGCGCCCCTTTTTTTGTGGTTGTTTTCCAATCAAACGAAACAGAAACGGTTCCCGTCGAACAACCCCCGGTCGCTCAGCTTCAACTCGGGAATCACCAACAACGACATGAAGGCCAGGGTCATGAAAGGCGCCGAAAGCCGTGAGCCCAGCCGGTGAGCCAAGGTGTCAGCTTGGTCATACAGCCGCGCCACTTCATACCCGTCGTTCAAACTCATTAAACCTCCAACGGGCAGGGGCAACAACGCCACCTCCTCTTCCCAGCAGGCCACAATGCCTCCTTTGCACGAAATCAACAGGTTGATGGCCTGCACAATCTCCTCGTCGGAACATCCTACCGCCACAATGTTGTGGCTGTCGTGCGCCACACTCGACGCGATGGCCCCCTTTGTCAATCCCATCCCATGGATGAACGCCACCGCGGGCCGGGCCTTTGTGTAGCGGTTATACACCACGATTTTGAGCATGTCCCATGTCGTGTCGCTCACCATCTTATCGTCCTCCACCTTGGGTTTCATGTACAAGGTGTTGGTAATCAAAGAGTCATTCGTGCAACCTATCACCTTGATAGGTTCGTCGAGGGAACAAGGCAACTCGATGTCGCTGACGCCGACATACTGCGCCTTGAAGTTGTTGATGGCGCGTTCCTTCTGGTGAGGGAGTCTCGTGACCCCTTTCTCGGCCACCAGCTTCCCTTGCACAAAGGTCTGCAACACGTTGAAGTCTCTGAGGTTGTCCACCACGATAAAGTCGGCGTCGTCGCCTGGCTGCAACATCCCTACATCGAGATGATAGTGCCTTACGGCGTTCAGAGAGGCCGCTTTGAGCACCGACAGGCAGTCGTAACCCAATTCGATGGCGCGTTTCACCAGGCGGTTGATATGGCCCTCTACGAGCTCGTTAGGGTGCTTGTCGTCGGAGCAGAACATCAGCATGTCGGGCCGGACGCTCATCAATGGGATCAGGGTCTCGAAATTCTTGGCAGCGCTTCCCTCGCGGATGAGGATTTTCATGCCAAGGCCAAGCTTTTCCTCGGCCTCCTCCCTGGTGTAGCACTCATGGTCGGTACTGATGCCTGCCGAGACGTACTTCCGTAGGGCGTCGCCTCTCAAGCCAGGCGCATGGCCGTCCACGGGCTTCCCGTATTTTTTGGCCGAGGCGATCTTTTGGAGGATCTCAGGGTCGTCGTTCAGCACCCCTGGGTAGTTCATCATCTCCGAGAGGAAATGGATGGTGTCGTGGGCCAGGAGCCGGTCCACGAGGTTGGCGTCCATGGTCGCCCCGGTGGTCTCGAAAGAAGTGGCGGGAACGCAACTGGGGGCGCCGAAATAGAACTTGAACGGCACCCGCTTGCCGTTGGTGATCATGTAGCGCACGCCTTCGGTACCCACCACGTTGGCGATTTCATGAGGGTCGCACACCGCGGCCACGGTGCCATGGCATACCGATAAACGGGCAAACTCGGCAGGAGGGAGCATCGAGCTCTCGATATGGATATGGGAGTCGATGAAACCCGGAAGCAGGTAACGTGACTCCCGGGTGGGTTTTTCAACAATTTGGATGATTTTTCCTTCCTCGACGATGACCTCGCCGGGAAAAATACGGTCGTGAATCAAATCAACGATTTGACCAGAGAGGGTAAAAGAAGGGTTGTTCATGGTGTTGGGAAGTTGTTTGCGGGGCAAAGATACGCCTTTTTACTCCACAAACAACACCAAGCCTTTAAGATAGGAGCCTTCGGGATGGAAAATATTGATCGGGTGGTCGCCTGGCTGCGAGAGTTGGCCGAGGATGCGGACGTTCCGCTTGGCCTCGATGGCGGCGGCGGTGACGATACCTTGGAAGGTGGCTTTGTCAACGGCCTGCGAGCAGCTGAAGGTGAACAGCACGCCGCCTGGTGCCATCTTCCGGATGGCCTCGGCGTTGAGGAAACGGTAGCCTTGCAAGCCCCGGTGCCGGTCGTGATGGCGTTTGGCGAAGGCAGGCGGGTCCAAGACCACTAGGTCGTATTCGCCCTCTTTCATTTCCACGACGTAGTCTTTCATGTCGGCCACCACGCAGGGGTTCTGTTCCTTGGAATAGCCGTTCAGCTCGAGGTTGGCCTCGGCGCCTTCGATGGCTTTGCGTGAGGCATCGACGGTGACAACGCGTTGGGCCCCGCCTTTCAGGGCGGCGACGGAGAAGCCTCCCGTGTAGCCGAAGGCGTTCAGCACGGTCTTGCCTTGGGCGTACTGCCGCACCAGGTCGCGGTTCTCGCGCTGGTCGAGGAAGAAGCCGGTCTTCTGCCCGTGCTCCCAGTCCACATGGAACCGACAGCCGTTTTCGACCACGGTGTCGGAGGCGCCGGCTCCCCAGAGGTAGCCATCGTCGATGCCGTCGTCCTTGCCCATGCGTTGCATGGCCTCGGAACTCTTGTTATACACGGCTTCCAACCCCAGCTCGGGCAGCAGTTTCAAGGCACGGGCAATCTCTTTCAGGTGCAGGGCCATGCCTTCGGTTTGGGCCTGGACGACGGCGGTGGCGCCATAGACGTCGATGATGAGGCCTGCTAGCCCGTCGCCCTCGGAATGAACCAGGCGGTAGCAGTTGGTCAGCGGGTTTCCGATAAGCCCCAGACGGAGGCGTACCCCGTAGGCCTGCCGAAGCCGTTCCAAAAAGAACCACTCGTCGATTTTCCGGTTGTCGAAACAGAGCATCTTGACGGCGATGCTGCCGGTTTCGCAGAAGCCAGTACCGAGGATATTGCCATGATGGTCGGTGACGGTGACGGTGTCGCCGGCTTGCAGCCCTTCAGGGCCATGCTCGATGGCCCCGGAGAAGATCCAGGGATGAAAACGCAACACTGCGTCCTCTTTGCCCTTGAAAAGGCGGATGACAGGATAGAGGGGGCTCATGCTACAGCGACAGCAGCGAACCCGGCTTCCACGGGACGTATGATGATTTCTTGCCCTTCACGGCGTTTCTTGTGGGATTGTCGGTCAAACGCACCATCCTGGCCTTTTCCATATAGTCAATGTCGTACAGGTTGTAATAGGTGAAGGCCGTGTCGCTGAAATTCTCGATGCGCATGCTGTAGGTGCGCGCATATTCCATGTTCAAGTAAAGCAACTCGGTATCCTTGTCGTAAGTGTAGGTGAAATTCCTGACAATCACGGTGTCGGGGGCAATGATGGTGTCAATCTGCGTGGCGGACACTCTGATGAACAAGGTGTCCTTGCTGCGGTCAATCATCATACCCGTCTTGTTAGTCCTGAAAACCAAGTCAATGCCATCGATTTTGTCGCCCGGGACGAAATAGTACATGTTCACCGTCGCGGGAATCGGGTTCCCCGCGTAGTCGGTGTTGTAGTAGGTGGAGGTTCTCACACCCCAGTCACCCACGAATTTCATGTAGTCGTCTTTGTCTGATTTACAAGAAACCATGCCTGCCAATATGGTGGCGGCCACGGCTAAAACCAAAGTGAATTTTTTCATCTTTTTTATGTTTATTCAATTTTTTTCAAATAAAAACGCTCAAAAAACGGCTTGTCTTCCGAGACCTTGTTGATCCATGACACCGTAAAGGCATCCTCATGCCATTCCTCCATGTCGAATCGTGCTTCCTTGACATCCAGGTTTGAGCCGTAAATGGCGAAAAACCAAGCGTTTCCAGTGATCACCACCTGTTGGTTTTCCTCGTCCATCTCGTATTGGCATTTGAACTCCTTGATGAGGGCGGGACTCTCGTTCAGCTTCAGCTTGCCCGAGCCGTCTTGGTTAAACCACAGCTCGTAACCCCGACCTGTGCCCACGCCGTAGTTCAAGGTGTCCCACTGCTCCGACCCGTCGTCGTGGGTGCGGCAACTGATGTAGGTTTCACAGCCCCAATGTCCGACCAACTTGTTGGGAAGCTCTTCATGGCAGCACGAAGCCATCAACATGGCGGCAAGTGCCAAAACAATCGTTCTGAATATTTTTCTTTTCATATTTAAAAGGCAAAATTATAAATTTTCTCAAATATGATACCAAAATTCTTTGGTTTTGGTTATTTTTGCATCCCAAACCTCCTGTCATGAAACGCATTGGTACGCTGTTTTTGTTTTTGATGCTGACCCATCTCGGCTTGATGGCCCAGGACACCATCACCGTCATGCAATACAACCTCTTGGAATATGGCAATTACAACAGTGGTTTCGCCCAATGCTATGAGTCGAACAACAACACCCAGGAGAAAGACGAGTGCATCCGTACCATTCTGCAATATGTGTGTCCCGACATCCTGACCGTCAACGAGTTCGGGGCTACCCAAGCCTTGCAAAACGACTTTGTGAAGCACAACCTCAACATTGGCGGTGTCAACAGTTGGAAAACCGACGACATCGTCAATTACGCCAACAGCAACATCATCAACCATATTTTTTATAACTCCGACAAAATGGAGCTGCGCCGTCACCGGGTGGTGCGTACCTCTATCCGCGACATCGACGCTTACGAGCTGTATTTCAAGACTTCCGCCTTGGCGGCTCACGACACCATCAGGCTGGTGTGTGTGGTGGCGCACCTCAAGGCGGGCTCCGGATCCGACAACGAGAGCAAACGCCGCGCCATGCTCCAAAACGCCATGTATTTCATTGAGGAGAACTACCCCAACGACAATGTGCTCATCATGGGCGACTTCAACATGTACTCTTCCAGCGAGTCGGGTTATCGGCTGCTGACCCAGACGTACTCCAACTCCGACATCCTGTTTGTGGATCCTTTGAGTATGGAAGGGGGAGTGGGATACTGGGACAACAACCGGGAGTTCGCCCGTT
Organism: uncultured Bacteroidia bacterium; assembly: GCA_902783365.1. Classification (GTDB taxonomy): domain Bacteria; phylum Bacteroidota; class Bacteroidia; order Bacteroidales; family F082; genus Limimorpha. Next base: position 6,406 of record CACZQL010000020.1, read on the forward strand.
TCCACACCCAATCCACCGCCCAGTCCACCGACAACCCCTGCCGTTCGGGCGGGGGCATGGACAGCCGTTTCGACATCATGATGATGTCGGACGAGGTTTTCATGGGCTTCAATAGTGTGCGCTACGTGAACCATTCTTACAAGGCCATTGGCAACGACGGCAACCATTTCAACCAGTCCATCAATGCCGGGGTCAACGCCGCGGTTCCCGCCCATGTGGCCAATGCCCTTTTCACCGTCTCCGACCACCTTCCCGTCGCGATGAAACTCGCCGTGTATGCCAAATTGGGCGTGGAGGATCAAGGCGCCTCCAACCTGATGGCCTACGTCACCCCCAACCCCGCCTCCGGCTCCCTGCGACTCTCTTTCCAGCAGCCTTCCGACGGCATCCTCCATCTTGAGCTGCTTACCCCTCAAGGTCAGCTGGTGATGGCCCAAGACCAGTTCTTTCCCGAAGGCTCCAACCACTACGACCTGTCGCTCCCCAATCTCCGCTCTGGCCTCTACCTCCTGCGCCTCGGTGCCTCCAATGGCATTACTCAGGTGCTGAAAGTGGGAGTGAGGTGAGAGGTGAGAGGTGAAAGGTGAAAGGTGAGAGATGAAAACGAAAAATATCCATAATATGAAAAAAATAATTTTTGCCGTATTGGTAATCCTCACCGCTTGCGGAGGAAAAGCCAACAACAACCCCGACGCAAATGCCGCATTGGCCGACACCATTCCACCTGCTCCTGCGCCGCTGGTGTTCGCCGAAATGCAAAACCGTGACCAATGTTTCATTGTCATCTCCAAACCCGAATGCTACCTCAGCGTGTATGAGGACCAGCAGGGCGACACCGTGTTGCTGGCCCGCTATCCCGTGTGTGTGGGCAAGAACCTCGGTCAAAAGGAAAAGACCGGTGACATGAAAACTCCTGAGTGTGACTACGAAAACCCGTTCAGCATCAGTCAGATACAACCCGCTTCCACTTGGGTTCACGACTTCGCCGACGGGCGGGGCCCCATCCTCGCCTACGGCAACTGGTTCATGCGCCTCAGCACTCCTGGCTTTAAGGGTATCGGCATCCATGGCAGTACCAACAATGAGGAATCGGTTCCGGGACGGGGCAGCGAAGGATGTGTCCGCCTCCTCAACGACGATCTCGATGAACTCAAGGAGCAATACGCCTTTGTCGGCATGAAGGTCGTGATTGAAGCAGACCGTTGATGGCTACGCTGCTGCCATAGTTAAAGCAAGATTCTTTTGAAGTTGGCGAATACTCGCGCTTTCAGGACCTCCAGTGGGATTCCCATCAGCTCGGAGGCCCGCCGATATACTTCACTCACTGGTATTGCGGCCTCATCCGTCTCAAAAAACAGATGATCCAAGGAGATGGATGATATAGAGGTTGTGATTTTCCTATTGTCGTACAATAGGCTTTCACCCACGGAGAGATGGATTCCCCGGCAGGTCAGTTGCCGGGCTTCTTCTTGGGTGCCGTTGAAGCCGTGGACGACCCAGGCCTGGGTGGGGTGGTGTTTTTTGTGCAGCTGGAGAATCTCGCTGGTGCCTCGCACGTTGTGCAGCACAAGGGGTTTCCGGTAGGATTCCGACAGGGCGATGTGGCGTTCCAGCGTCGTCAATTGCAGTTCTACGAGGGGATGGGCTTTGTCGATGCCCGTTTCCCCGATCATCGCAATGCGGTTTTCATTCAGCAGTCGTTCCAGCAGGAGGCTTTCATTTTCGGTGTCGTCAACCCACCAGGGATGGATTCCGTAGCAATACCATCGGGTTTCCGAGTCGTTTATTCCTTCTATTTCGGGGTGGTCAGCGCGGTCTGTTGGGAAGGCTCCGTCGCGTGGGAGGTTGAGGACATGGAGTCCCGATGTCGCCGGGCGATGGGTGTGAAAGTCAACAAAGGGGAAGTCCATGGCATTTTATTTTGGCGCAAAGTTACGTTTATTCCCGCATACTTCTTACTTTTGCAGCGCAAAAACTCCAAAGGATGCAACGGTTCAAGAGTTGGATATTGCCCATCGCCATCGTGCTGGGATTGTTTTTCCACGAGTATATCGTGGTGTTGCAGCCTGCCCTGCCTTATTTGATTTTCATGATGTTGTTCATCTCGTTCAACTCATTGGATGTCAAGGAAATGCGTTTTACAATGTTTGATTTTTGGCTGTTATTGTTCCAGTTGGTGGTATCCACAGCGATGTATTTTGCGATACGGCCGTTCAACGAGGTGGTGGCGCAAGGGGCTTTTGTGACGGTGTTGGCGCCCACGGCTTCGGCGGCCATTGCGGTATCGCTCATTCTCGGGGCGAACATCAGCATGATGAGTACTTACCTCATTGCCTGCAACTTGATGGTGGCGGTGGTGGCTCCCTTGTCGTTCACTTTGATTGGGGCGAATCCCGACATTTCGTTTTGGAGTTCTTTTGTGACCATTCTCGGGAAGGTGTTTCCCTTGTTGATAGCGCCTTTTCTGTTGGCGGTGTTGATACGTTGGCTCTTCCCGAAGGCGAATCACTACATCAACCGGCACAAGAGCCTCTCGTTTTACCTTTGGGCGGTGTCGCTCACGGTGGTCATCGCCCGCGCCATCGGTTTGGTGATGACGCAGTTTTATGAGCATCGGACCATGTTTCTTTGGATGGTGGTCATCTCGTTGTTTTTGTGTTTCTTGCAATTTTTTGTGGGGCATCGCATCGGCAAGCGTTATGGCGACTATGTGGCAGGAGGGCAGTCGTTGGGCCAGAAGAACACGGTGCTGGCGATTTGGATGGCGCAGAGTTACCTCAACCCCCTGTGCAGTGTGGTTCCCACACTCTATGTGATTTGGCAAAACCTCTACAACAGTTTCCAGATGATGCAAAAGGAGCGGAAGAAATAAATCTTTTGTTTTTCCGGTCCACATTGTCAAAGTTTTAGTAATTTTGCCGCCCGAAAATTTTCGATAATAAACAAATAATAATGACAGAACAAGGAAGCACTGGCAAGCGTCCGCGCACCAGGAAGCCTGCAGTGAGGAAAGAGGAATTCCTGCAGAACAAGTCCTTCAAGATTTATCACCGTGAGGGTGACGAGGAAGGAGAGAAGAGAGAAAGAAAGTTTGGCGAGAAGCCGAGAGGTGGCCGCCGTTTTGATGACAAAGAGGACCGTCGTCCGCGTCGTCGTTTCAACGATGAAGATAAGCCCCGCCGTCGCTTTGAGGATGACGAGAGACCTCGTCGTCGTTTTGAGGATGACGAGGAGCGTCGCCCGCGTCGTCGTTTCAACGATGAAGACAAGCCCCGTCGTCGCTTTGAGGATGATGAGAGACCTCGTCGTCGCTTTGAGGATGATGATGAGCGTCGCCCGCGCCGTCGTTTCAACGATGAAGATAAGCCCCGTCGTCGTTTTGAGGATGACAAGGAACGTCGTCCGCGTCGTCGTTTTGAGGATGATGAGAGACCCCGTCGTCGTTTCAACGATGACGAAAAGCCCCGTCGTCGTTTCGAGGATGACGAGGAGGCTCCGCGTCGTGGCCGCAAAGGCTATGTGAGGGAAAAAGACCCCATGTACGACCGTCCCGCCGCCACGGGCGACATCCGCCTGAACAAATATCTGGCCGACTGTGGCGTCTGTTCCCGCCGTGAGGCCGATGAGCTCATCAAGGCCGGCTGCGTCACCGTCAATGGCGAGTTGGTCACCACCATGGGCTATAAAGTGAAGAGTGGCGACAAAGTGGTGTATGGCGGCCAGACCCTCAACCGCGAGAAACTCCGCTATATCCTGCTCAATAAGCCTAAAGGCTACATCACCACCGCCGAAGATCCCCAAGACCGCGACACCGTGATGGAACTTGTCAAAGACGCCTGTCCCGAGCGCATCTTCCCCGTGGGTCGTCTCGACAAGAATACCACCGGACTCCTGTTGCTCACCAACGACGGCGACCTGGCCAAGAAACTCACCCATCCCAGCAGCGAGGTCTCCAAGCTCTACCAGGTCACGCTCAACAAGGCCCTGACCAAGAACGACATGCTGCGCATTGCCGAAGGTGTCGAGCTGGACGATGGCCTTATCGCCGCCGACGCCATCGCCTACGTGGAAGACGACGACAGCAAGAAAGTGGTTGGCATCGAGCTCCACTCGGGCCGCAACCGCATCGTCCGCCGTATCTTTGAGCATCTCGGTTACGAAGTGCTGAAACTCGACCGTGTGATGTTCGCCGGCCTCGACAAATACAAACTCCCCCGCGGAGAATGGCGCTTCCTCACCGACAGGGAGGTGGCCGACCTCAAACGCATCTGAAAAGGGCTTTTTCTGTAATCCCTATGGATGAGGCCACCAAACAGTTCATCGAGGAGCATCTTCACGACAACATCCACGCATTGGCGTTGATGAAAACACCAGCCAGGGTCGATAGGACCCTGGCTTTGTGTCAGATAGAGGCCCGACAACTCCTCTCGAAGAAGGTGCCCGCCTGGGCAGCCCATCCCGACTTGCTTTTTCCGCCCCATCTCTCCATTGAGCAATGCTCGTCGGAGGCGACGGCCCGTTACAAGGCTGGATTGCTGCGGGGTGAGTCGCTTGTGGACCTCACAGGCGGCCTCGGCATCGACTGCTGTTACCTCTCGTCGAGCTTTCAGGCCACGTGCTATGTGGAGCGAAACCCGGAGCTCTGTGCCTTGGCCTCGCACAACTTCGAGGCGTTGGGCCGTTCGGGGGCCTTGCCCCATCCCATTATCGTTCACTGTGCTGCTGCCGAGGACTTTTTAAACGCCTGTGCTCCGGTGGATGCTTTTTTCCTCGATCCTGCCCGCCGCGACCTCCATGGGCGCAAGATGGTCTCCATTGCCGACTGCACCCCCGATGTGGTGGCATTGCAGGACCTTCTCTTGCAAAAAAGCCGTCAAGTGCTGGTCAAGTTGTCGCCCATGCTCGACATCACCAAAGCCTTGACGGAGCTCCGTCATGTGAAAGAGGTGCATGTGGTGGCTGTCGCCAACGAGTGCAAGGAGCTTCTCTGCCTCATGGAGTCTGGTTTCCAAGGTACCCCTTCCTGCACCTGTATTGATCTCCATGCTCCGCATACCGTTTTCTGTTTTCCATTCTCACCTTTCACCTCTCACCTTTCACCTCTCACCTCTCACCTTTCACCTCTCACCTTCCTCTACGAGCCCAATGCCGCTTTGATGAAGGCGGGATGTTTCGGCTTGTTGGAGGAGCGGTTTCAGGTGCGGCAGCTGCATCCCAACAGCCATCTTTTCACCTCTGACCATCTTGTCGAAGGTTTTCCGGGCCGTGTCTTCGAGGTGGAGGGTTGGGCGCCGTTCAACAAAAGGGTAGGGCAGACCTTGCTTCAAGGGGTGAGGAAAGCCAGTGTTGCTGTCCGTAATTTCCCGCTTTCTGTCGCCCAGCTTCGCCAGACCCTCAAACTTGCCGATGGCGACGAGGTGTATCTTTTTGCCACCACCTTGGGCGACAACAAGAAGGTGCTCATTCGGGCCCGACGGATTGGTTTAAATGCGGAATGCGGAATTCGGAATGCGGAATAAGCCTGCCGGTAGCAGGTAATTCTTCCGCGTTCCGAACGACGAATCACCCGGAGGGTGAAAGATGAATGCGGAATGCGGAATTCGGAATTCGGAATAGAACAACGAATCACCCGGAGGGTGAAAGATGGATTGGTTTAAATGCGGAATTCGGAATGCGGAATGCGGAATACCTTATCCCGTCAAATTATTCCTCATTCCAATCGACGAATCACCCGGAGGGTGACAGATGGTTAGAATACGGAATCACCCCGCGAAGAATCACCCGGAGGGTGAAAGATGGTTAGAATACGGAATTACCCCGCGAAGAATCACCCGGA
>CACZQL010000021.1 GCA_902783365.1 uncultured Bacteroidia bacterium
AATAACATTCTAATCATCTTTCGCCCTAACGGGCGATTCCCTTTCCGACCAATAACATTCTAACCACCTTTCGCCCTAACGGGCGATTACCATTCCGGCCAACAACATGTTATTCCGCATTCCGCATTCCGCATTCCGCATTTTTCTGAAACCGGTTATTGACCGAGTCCATGATGCGCTCAAGGATGGGAAGCTGATAGGTGTAATAACGGAGGTTTTGCACAAAAAGGGAATCGGTGATGCCGTAATGCTCAAAAAGCTGGTCGTAATAAGCCACCTGCAACGCCGTGATGTCCTCACCTGCTGACTTGCGCTGGTTGAGCTGAGCCTCAATAAGATAGGAATCGGCGAGCACATCCACCATCTGTTCCTCGGTCAACAGCAACTCCGGTGTCTTCACTCCTCCCCGATGGCAGCCGGCAAACAACACCAACGCCAAAACCCATAGAAACCAGATTTTCTTCATAAAGCCATCAGTTCCCGACATCCGACATGAACTTGATGCGCATCAGGCGCACCTCTTCCTCACTGTACTCGTCCTCGCCCAAATCGCGGAGTGCCTGTTGCACGTCGTCCGACTCCGCCTCATGGAAATAGTCGAGGATGTCCTCCTGATGATAGATGTCGATGTTGTCCTCAATATAATAATTAAGGTCAAGCCGGGTACCGGAGGAAACGATGCTTTCGATTTCCGACAGCAGTTCGTCGAACGACAGTCCCTTGCCGTAGGCGATATCCTCCAGAGGGATACGTTTGTCGATATTCTGGATGATGCTGATTTTCAGGGCCGACTTGTTGACCACCGATTTCACCACCATGTCGTTGGGGCGGGTGATTTCGTTTTCTTCCACATACTCTTTGATGAGTTTGATGAAAGGTTCGCCGAATTTCTCCGCTTTGCCCGCGCCCACGCCGGCGATTTGGGTCATTTCCTCCTTGGTGATGGGGTATTGGATGGCCATATCCTCCAGCGAGGGGTCTTGGAAGATGACGAAGGGGGGCAAGTTGTTCTGTTTGGCGATGGTCTTGCGCAGGTCTTTGAGCATGGTGAACAAGGTGCGGTCGGTGCCGCTGTCCTTGCCCATGCCCATGGCCAGGGCTTCGGATTCCTCGTCGTCGCTACCCTCGTAGTCATGGTCCTTCACGAGCATGATGGTGTAGGGTTTCTTGATGAAGTCGCGGCCCTCCTTGGTGATTTTCAGCACGCCGTAGTTCTCGATGTCCTTGGTAAGCAGTTTGTTGACAAGGGCTTGGCGGATGACGGCGGTCCAGTATTTCTCGTCGTGTTCACCGCCGGCGCCGAAGTATTCGTTGTTTTCCTGTTTGGCCGCTTTGATGTCGCCCGTGAGTTTGCCCACGAGCAGTTCGGCGATGTGTTTGGTCTTGAAGAGCTGTTTGGTGTCCACCACGGCCTCGAGGATCATCTTCATGTCCTCTTTGCCGTCGAATTTCTCTTTGGGGTGGCGGCAGTTGTCGCAGGAGCCGCAGTTTTCCTTGTCGTATTCTTCGCCGAAGTAGTGCAGGAGCAGTCGGTGGCGGCACACGGCGGACTCGGCGTAGGTGACGGTTTCGTTGAGGAGTTCGCGGGCGATTTCCTGTTCGGCCACGTTCTTGCCCTTGTTGAATTTCTCGAGTTTATGGATGTCCTCGTAGTCGTAGAAGGCGATGCAGTTGCCTTCGCCGCCGTCGCGACCGGCGCGTCCGGTTTCCTGGTAGTAGCCTTCGAGGCTCTTGGGGATGTCGTGGTGGATGACGAAGCGCACATCGGGTTTGTCGATGCCCATGCCGAAGGCGATGGTGGCCACGATGACATCGACTTCCTCCATGAGGAATTTGTCCTGGTTTTCCTTTCGGGTCTGGCTGTCGAGGCCGGCGTGGTAGGGCAAGGCCCTGATGCCGTTGACCACGAGGGTTTCGGCCAGTTCCTCCACTTTTTTACGGCTGAGGCAATAGACGATGCCGGACTTGCCCTGATTTTGTTTGATATATTTGATGATATCCTTGATGACATCCTTGGTTTTGGGGCGCACCTCATAATATAGGTTGGGGCGGTCGAACGAGGATTTGAACACTTTGGCGTCCATAATCTCAAGGTTCTTCATGATGTCCTGCTGGACTTTGACAGTGGCGGTGGCGGTGAGGGCGATGACGGGGAGGTCTTTCCCGATGGCGTTGATGATGGGTCTCAGACGGCGGTATTCAGGGCGGAAGTCGTGACCCCATTCGGAGATGCAGTGCGCCTCGTCGATGGCCACGAACGAGATTTTGAGGGTTCGCAGAAATTCCACCGTTTCCTCTTTGGTGAGGGATTCCGGGGCGACATAAAGCATCTTGGTTTTGCCGCTCTTCAAGTCGGATTTCACCTCAAGCAATTCCGCTTTGGAAAGGGAAGAGTTCATCACGTGGGCGATACCGAGGTCCGTCCCAAAGTTCCTGATCATATCCACCTGGTTTTTCATCAATGCGATGAGGGGTGACACCACGATGGCGGTGCCGTCGCTCATGAGCGCGGGCAACTGGTAGCAAAGTGACTTGCCACCACCAGTGGGCATCAGCACAAAGGTGTTGTTGCCAGCAAGCACACTCTTGATAATCGCCTCCTGGTTCCCTTTGAACTGGTCAAAACCAAACACGTCCTTCAACAGCTTATGGATAGATGTCGCTTCTTTTTTAGCCATAACTTATCGTTTTGCGTATTCCAAACTTTTAAACTACTTTTGCAATCTGAATCAATTTTTTTCGTTATTACAAAGTTATATAAAAATACTTGTTCAAAGCAAGAAAAAACAAAGAAAAAAATGCTTTCTTTCGGGGAAATACATGACATAGCAACGCAAGTCATTAAAAATGAAGCAGATGCGATAAATAATCTCATTCCGCTTTTGGATGATAATTTTCAAAAAGCGGTGGTTATGATGCTCGAAAACGAGGGAAATATCGTGTTTTCGGGGATTGGAAAGAGCGCCATCATCGCCCAAAAGGTGGCTGCAACCATGAATTCGACGGGTACTTCGTCGGTTTTCATGCATGCTGCCGACGCCATCCACGGCGACTTGGGCATCATTCGCGAGCGCGACTTGGTGGTGATTCTCTCGAAGAGCGGCGAGACTGCCGAGATCAAGATGCTGGTGCCTCTCATCAAACTTAGGGGCAACACCATCATCGCCATCGTGGGCAACCGCGACAGTTACCTGGCCCAGCAGGCCGACCTGGTGCTGGATGTCACCGTGGGCAACGAGGGCTTTCCCAACACCTTCGCCCCCACATGCAGCACCACCGCCCAGCTCGTGATGGGCGACGCCCTGGCCATCTGCCTGATGAAATGCCGGGGGTTCTCCACCTCCGACTTCGCCAAGTTCCACCCCGGAGGCGCCTTGGGCAAACAACTCTACCTGCGCGTCAGGGACCTCTACAAAAACAACGAGAAGCCCGAAGTCAGCCCCGACGACAGCCTCACCCAAGTCATCATCGAGATGACCCGCAAACGCCTCGGCGCCGCCGTGGTCACTGACCACGGACGCCTCGTGGGCATCATCACCGACGGCGACCTCCGCAGAATGCTGCTCAAAAACACCGACATCGAACACGTCAAAGCCGCCGCCATCATGACCCCCAACCCCAAAACCATCAACGAAAACGACCTCGTGGCCGACGCCCTCCACAAAATGCGCCTCAACAGCATCACCCAACTCCCCGTCCTGCTCAACGGCGAGTACGTGGGCGTCATCCATATCCACGACATCTTAAAGGAGGGCGTGCTATGAAACTCTGGACCCAAAACCTCGTCAAAAAATACAAACAACGCACCGTGGTCAACCACGTCAGCGTGCAAGTGGAGCAAGGACAAATCGTGGGACTGCTCGGACCCAACGGCGCCGGCAAAACCACCACCTTTTATATGATCGTCGGCCTCATCAAAGCCAACGAAGGGAAAGTGTTCCTCGACCAAACCGAAATCACCGACATGCCCATGTACCTGAGGGCCAAACAAGGCATCGGCTACCTCGCCCAGGAAGCCTCCGTGTTCCGGCAACTCTCCGTCGAAGACAACATCCTCGCCGTCCTCCAATTCAACAGAGACATCACCAAGGCGCAAAGAATCGACAAGATGAACGACCTCATCAACGAGTTCGGCCTCGACCATGTGCGGCACAACAAAGGCATCCAGCTCTCAGGCGGCGAACGCCGAAGAACCGAAATCGCCCGCGCCCTCGCCATGGACCCCCACTTCATCCTGCTCGACGAACCCTTCGCCGGCGTCGATCCCATCGCCGTGGAAGACATCCAACGCATCATCGTCAAACTGAAAAAGAAAAACATCGGCGTACTCATCACCGACCACAACGTCCACGAAACCCTCTCCATCACCGACTACGACTACATCCTCGCCGACGGCGTGGTGGGCGAAGGCATGTCAGGCAATCCCGAGGAACTGGCCAACAACGACCACGTCAAAGATGTCTATCTAGGACACAACTTCATCTTCCACAAAAAAGAATTCTAACCGTTCTCACGATAAAACAGCAGCGACATCAGAATGTAAGCCAGCAGGATAAATGGCAACGCGACAAACCTGAACACCGCAAAACCCGCCACCGCGAGCATCAAGAAAATCCAACGCACCTCGTTGCCTTTCCATACCGCCTTCTTCATCTTGAACGAGAAGAAAGGACGGTTGCACACCATCATGAACGAGAAAATCATCACGATGCCCAAGCAAACCCAAGGACTGAGCACCGGTTGGCGCAACAAGCCTAACTGCGAGAACGCCAAAGGCAACGACGCCATGAAGATGGCCATCGGAGGGGTGGGAAGCCCAATGAAAGAGGTGGTTTGCCGGGGATCCACATTGAATTTCGCCAAACGCACCGCCGAGAACACCGGCAGCAGGAAGGCAAGGCAGGGAAACAAGTCGATGCCCAGCACCGGGAGGATGGGCTGGACAATGCCGAGTGACATCTGGCGATACATGAGGAAGCCCGGTGCCACGCCGAAGGAAACCACATCGGAGAGCGAGTCCAAGTCGCCACCGATGGGAGAATGCGCATGAAGCAAACGGGCGGTGAAACCGTCGAAAAAATCGAAAATACCCGCCACAAAAATCATCAACGCCGCCTTCACGGGCATCCCTGAACAGACAAACAAGATGGAGAGGCAGCCCGAGAGGAGGTTGCCACAGGTGATGGCGTTGGGAATATGCATTTTCAGTTTCATCATCGTACCGCTTTTAAAGTTATCATAGCATCAGGCATTGACAGTTCCAGCAGATAAAGGCCCGACTTGAGCTCGTTCACCATGGAGCCAAGCTCCAGGCTGTGCAGGCCTTGGGTAAGGTGGTCGAACGACTCGGAGGCGACGCGGCGTCCGGTAAGGTCATACACGTTGAGCACGACCCGTCCCGCCTGGCTGAGGCGGATGCGGAGCCGGCTTTGGGCGTTCAAGGGATTCCCTTCGAGCACGGCGGAAGGTTCGGGCTTCTGCTGCGACACCGAAGCGGGAGAGTACTCGTAGGGTCCCAAGTCGATGCGCTGGTTGGCCACACGGGGCAGTCCGTCGAGGTCGGTCCCGTTGAGCAGGTATTCGGGCAAGGACTCCACACCCGCGTCGCGGCAGGGACTGCCTTCGGTGAGGTGGTAGTCGCCCTCCTCAGGCCGGACAAAGAGGGGGTCAGCGTCGATGATGTTCTCAAACACCTTGATGTACTCGAAGTTGGTGATGGAGGCGCTTCCCTTCTCAATGAGGCAGTTGCGGAACTCCGGAGCATAGTCGTCGAAGGTCCAGGCCCATAGCTGGATGGTGTCGCCGATGGCGTGACCTTCGGGGGGATAGTTGCCATACACGATGCAGTTGTTCAGCTTCGGGGAGCTATGTTGGTAAAAGAACACGCCGTTGCAGTTGACACCTTCGGAGGAGTTGCCCACGACGGTGGCGTTATACACTTCGGGCGAGGCGTCGGCGAAGGCGAAGCCACCCGCAAAATGGCCGGAGTAGTTGCCCGTCACGAGCATATTGGAAAGGCGACATTCCTTGTCGTTGCAGCGCATGATATAGAAGCCTCCCCCGTTGATGGCGATGTTGTCGGCAAAGACCGCCCGGTCGAGAATGACGGAGCAGCTGTCGAGGCTCATGCCGCCGCCGATGCTGGTGGGGCCGTAGTTGTCACGAAACTCCATGTCGGTCATCGTCACGTCGCATTTCAGGAAACGCGCGCCGGCGGCATACATGGCGTAGGTAGGGTCGCTGGTGTAGAGTCGGTTCCCGTTGATGCTGCAATGGGAGAAGACCAAGGTGGAGTTCTCGGCATTCAGCCCGCCTCCATGCTCGCGGGAGAAGTTGCAGCGGATGGCGGTATGGTCGAAAACCAGGTCGTGGCAGTCGAGGATGTTCAAGGCGCCTCCGAAGCGGTCGAGGGTGTCGGCGGCCTTGCCATATTGCAGCAGGCAGTAGTCGAAACGCACTTTCCCCGCATGGTCAAGCCGGAAGCCGTTCCATCCGCCCCTGCCACTGTTATAGACATGGAAGTCCGTGGTGTCAGCCACCGTGAACACGATGCTGTCGGACGCATTGCCTTCGGCGATAAAGGAAGCCCCGTCCTCCACCATGATGGTGTAGAAACCATCGAATAGCACCGTGACGCCGGGACTAATTAATAAGGTGTCGATGACCTTTACGTCACCCGTCACCACCACCGTGTCGGCAGCCCATTCGCCCGACTGCTTGCCTTCGACAAAAACGGTTTGCGAATGTCCCGCCACGCTGAACAGCAACAATAGAAAAAGAAAAAGTGTTCTCATAGCCTTACATTTTGAATTCAAATGCAAAGTTAACAAAGTAAATGTTACTTTTGCAAAAAAAATCAAGGAATGATGGACATCAAAGACATCGCCATTGAGGAGTACGACTACCCCTTGCCCGAGGGCCGCATTGCGAAGCATCCGTTGGCCGACCGCGACGCTTCCAAGCTCTTGGTCTTGAAAGAAGGCCGGTTGCAGGCCTCCCAATTCAAGCACATCGGGGAATATCTCCCACCCCGCGCCCTGTTGGTCTTCAACGAGACCAAGGTCATCCGCGCCCGCTTGCAGTTTCAGAAGGAAACCGGCTCGCGCATCGAGATATTCTGCTTGGAGCCCGACGACGACTATCAGGTGGCCTTCGGCAGTGCCTCGCCGGTACGCTGGAAGTGTTTGGTAGGCAACTCGAAGCGTTGGCGCGAGGGGAAGCTGCAGATGACCCTGGAAGGCGGCATCGTGTTGGAGGCCGAGCGGAAGGAACGCAACGACCAGTATTCCGAAATCGAATTCTCGTGGACCCCCTCCACCCTGCCTTTCGCCACCGTGCTGGAGGCCGCCGGAGAGATTCCGCTCCCGCCCTACCTGCACCGCGACGCCGAGCCGGAGGACCGCGACCGTTACCAGACAGTGTTTGCCAAATACGACGGGTCGGTGGCCGCCCCCACCGCGGGACTGCATTTCACCAAACCCCTTTTAGCATCCCTGCGGCAACAAGGCTTCGACCTTGACGAAGTCACCCTCCACGTCGGCGCCGGCACCTTCAGGCCCGTGGCCACCCCCACCATCGGCGAACACGTCATGCACTCCGAAACCATCATCGTCAGGAAAACCTTCCTCGAGAACCTGCGCCAACACCTTCAAGGCGACATCATCCCCGTAGGCACCACCAGCACCCGCACCCTCGAAAGCCTCTACTGGATCGGCATGATGCTCCTTGAACAGGGCATGGAACTCCGCGACATCCATGTGGACCAATGGACACCCTACCAGCCCCACCCCCAACTGCCCGCCCAGGAGGCCATCCAAAAAATCATCGACTACCTGAACCGGCATGAGCTGACCCGCCTGGAGGCCAGCACCGCCCTGATGATCGCCCCCGGCTATCATTATCGCATCATCACCGGACTCATCACCAACTTCCACCAGCCCAAAAGCACCTTGTTGCTGCTGGTCTCCGCCCTGATCGGCGAAAAATGGAAAGAAGCCTACCGGTTCGCCTTGGAAAACGACTTCCGTTTTTTAAGTTATGGCGACAGTTGCCTGTTTTTACCCCAAAGTTTGGTATGATATTTGAATATATTTTTCTTTTGTCTAACAGAATATTCACTAAAACAAACACTACAACTATGAAAAAAGCATTCTTATTGGGCGCCATCGCTTTCTTCGCCCTGAACATCGCAACCGTACAAACCGCCAGCGCACAGGCCGACAATGCCAAACCTGTCACCAAAACCACCATCAAGGTTGACAAGCAGAAACCCACCGAGGCAAAAGCCGTGAAGCCGGAAGCCAAGGCCAAGGCCGAAGTCAAGGAAGCCAAAGCTGACACCAAGCAAGTCGGAAAAGACGTCAAGAAAACCGGAAAAGACGTCAAAAAGCAAACCACAGTGAAAGATGCCAAGAAGGCCGAAAAGAGTGCCGAAAAGGCTGTCAAAAAAGACGAGCCCAAGGCCAAGAAAGCCGCTACCAAAGTAACAGACAGAAAGGTCACTGAAAAGGAAAAGAAGCAAGGAAAGCTGAATAGCGCCAAAGCTTCCACCATCAAAAAGTAAGCTTTGAGGATTCCATAAAAAAAGCAGGCGAGCGCCTGCTTTTTTTATTTGTTCCTTCCCGAAAGCATGGCGGCATACGCCCGCAGGGGTTTCTTGCGTTCCTCCGGCTGGTTCACAAGGTCGAGGCAACGGTCGGCCTCGCGGTAGTATTCGGCCATGAGGCGTTCCACGGCCTCCTTCACATGGAGCCGGTCGTAAACAGCCAGCACCCGGGCGATTTTCTCCTGCGCCTCCATGGTCTGCCCTGACGCATACAGCGCGTCGAGACAATGGCGGTCCTCGTCAGAGCCAAGCTCCAGGGCTTTCAGGAGCATCATGGTCTTCTTGTTCTCCACGATGTCGCCCCCCGTCACCTTACCGAACACCTTGACATCGCTATAGCAGTCCAGGAGGTCGTCCATCAGTTGGAAGGCCATGCCGAGGGCGATGCCGAAGTCATACACATGCCGGCGGTCGGCTTCGGACGCTCCGGCCACGACGGCGCCCATCTCGAGGCTGGTGGCGAGGAGGACAGCGGTTTTGAGGCGGATCATCTCCAGATACTCGGGGATGGAGACCACAGCCTGCGACTCGAAGTCCATGTCATACTGTTGACCCTCACACACCTCGAGCATCACCTTGCTCAGCAAGGCGACTGTCTCGGCAGGTCGGGGGGTACGTTGCGCGAACTGGTAAGCCATGAAAATGGCGGCGTCGCCCGAGAGGATGGCCGTGTTGGCATCCCATTTCTTATAGACGGTCTCTTTGCCCCGGCGCAAGGGCGCCTGGTCCATGATGTCGTCGTGAATCAAAGTGAAATTGTGCGCCGTCTCCAAGGCCAAGGCGGGGTAAAGGGCGTCCTCAAGCTTGCCTCCGAAGAGGTCGTTGGCCAAAAGACACAGCATGGGACGCATCCGCTTCCCTTGCTGCAACACAGTGTAAGCCACTGGTTCGTAGAGGCCTTTCGGAGTACCCATCAGGTCCACCGTGTCGAGAAAGGCCGCAAATTGCTGTTGTAATTCGTGAATTTTTTCCATACCGCAAAATTAGTAAAAATTTGGTGCGATATTTGTATTGTTTACATTTTTCGCAAAACACTGTCTATCCATGAAAAAAATCGTTCTTCCCATCATTCTGTTATTGTCGCTATTCACGTCCTGCAACACTACCAGAAAGCTATACGAATCCCAGAAGTACGACCAGGTCATTATGACGGCGGGGCCAAGGGCTGTTGCCGGTCGGGCCAGCATTGAAGAGATGGAGCTTTTGGCCGCCGCTTACCATCAGGCAAACCAGGCGGACCATGAGAAGATTCTCGCCTTGAAAGCCACAGGGCGGCCCGACGTTTGGCCGGAGGTCTTTGAACGCTACACCAGCATGAAAGGCCGCCAGGACATCCTCGCCCGTCTTCCCAAAGAAGACCGGAAGCGGTTGAACATCGCCACGCTGGATATCGACGATGAGCTGAAGGGGGCGCACAACAAGGCCGAGGCCTTTTTGATTGCCAAGACCCAGCAGCTTCTCAGTACCCAGAACCCCGCCGACATTGACCAAGCCAAGAAGCTGACCCACCAGCTCATGAGGGTCAGCCCCAACCACCCTCAAATCGGCACCTTCCAGCTGATGGCCATGCTCAGGCAAGCCCCGCAACTCAGCACCGAGTTCGAGTACAACGACCGCCGTCACCCCCTCCCGCCCCAATTCGAGGAAACTGTCATCACCTTTGACGAGGAAGAGCTGTCGAAGTTTCCCCTCGGCATCACCAACACGGTCCATCCCGCCTCCATGGTGATCGAAGTCGTTGAGGTGAACGTCAGCCCCAACCGCGACGATGCCGTGTCGTTCAAAGAGTCAATAGGCCGCGCCACCGCGACGGTGACCGACCACACCCTCAACAAGACGGCCACCGTGAAAGCCAAAGTGACCTTCTACTTCAAAGACCCCGAGAGCGTGACCGGCACCGACTGGAACGTCCTGGTGTTTCCCGAGTACGAGGCCAGCTCCAAGTTCAACTACAGCTACTCCACCCTCGAAGGCGACCGCAACGCCTGCTCCGATCAAACCCTCGAACGGCTGAAACAGCCCGCCATCCCCTTCCCCACCGACGAGAGCCTGCTGCTCGACGCCGCCAAGGAATTGAACGACATGATTGCCAAAACATTGATGAAATAAAACGTAGGGGCGGACCTGCGTGCCCGCCCAAAGACATGATAACAAAAGGGCGGAC
>CACZQL010000022.1 GCA_902783365.1 uncultured Bacteroidia bacterium
AACCCCCGGTACCCCTTGCGGGATACGACAGTTTAGCAAACTGTTGGTTTCAGCCACTCACCCACCTCTCCGTGGTGCGAATTGCGACTGCAAAATTAGCAGTTTTTTGCTTATACGCAACACTTTTTATCAAAAAAATTATCAAAAATTTTTAATTCGCTGACAATCAGTACGATAGCTAACCCTCGTCCTCAAACAACAACAACTGGTTCTCCGTGACGTACAACTCAGGCGGCACCTCGTACTCGTAATTGCTGATAAAACGAGAGATACTCCTCTTAATCAACTTGATAGGTGTCGTCTTGCGCGCCTTGCAATAGTTGCGCAATGAGTTGTACTGCCCCCGCGAGAGCTTGAAGGTGATGGCGTGGTACTGATGCCTCCGCGTCCTTTTTTTGTTCTGTTTCCCCATAATAGTTTGTTATAGAATGTCCTTGCACCCCAAAATCAGCTGGGCATAACGCTCGGCCTCGGCCTCCGTCTTGCCCTCTGAATAGATGCGGATGATCGGCTCGGTGTTCGACTTGCGCAAATGAACCCATCCCTCCTCAAAGTCAATCTTCACACCGTCAATGGTGGTCACCTGCTCGTCCTTGAACTTCTCGGCAAACTTGGCCAAAATGTCATCAACATCCATGGCAGGGGTGAGCTGTATCTTGTTCTTCGACATGAAATAGGCGGGATAGGTCTTCTTCAACTCAGAGCATTTGACGCGCTTCTCAGCCAGCTGGGTGAGGAACAGGGCAGTGCCTACCAAGGCATCCCTGCCGTAATGGATGGCGGGATAGATCACGCCTCCGTTGCCCTCGCCTCCAATGACGGCGCCCACCGCTTTCATCTTCTCCACCACATTGACCTCGCCCACGGCGGCGGCATGGTATTCCTGGCCGTATTTACGGGTCACATCACGCAAGGCACGGGTGGAGGAGAGGTTCGACACGGTCGGGCCAGGCGTGTGCTTCAGCACGAAGTCGGCCACCGACACCAAAGTGTATTCCTCGCCAAACAGCTCGCCGTCTTCCTTGACAAACACCAGACGGTCCACGTCGGGATCGACCACCACGCCGAAGTCGCAGCCCTGCTCGCGCACGTAACGGCAGATGTCGGTGAGATTCTGCGCCAATGGCTCGGGGGTATGGGCGAAACGCCCTGTCGGCTCGCAGTTGAGCTCCAGGATGTCATCGACGCCCAAAGCACGCAGCATCTTGGGGATGGCGATGCCTCCAGTGGAGTTGACGGCATCGACGGCTACCTTGAAATGCGCGGCCTTGATGACCTCGCGGTTCACCAACGGGAGGTCGAGCACCAGCTGGATGTGACGGTCAATCCATCCATCCACCTGCTGGTAACTGCCAATCTTCTCGATAGGCACGAACTCGAAGTCGTCCTTGGCGGCCACGTCCAACAGCCAAGCGCCCTCGGCGGCGGAGATGAACTCGCCCTTGTTGTTGAGGAGCTTCAAGGCGTTCCACTGCGCAGGGTTATGGCTGGCGGTGAGGATGATGCCCGCGTCGGCCTTGAGGCCGGTGACGGCAATCTCGGTGGTGGGGGTGGTGCTCAGCCCGATGTCGAGCACGTCGGCGCCCATGGCCTGCAAGGTGCCGCAAACCACTTGGTTCACAAGAAATCCCGAAAGACGGGCGTCGCGGCCCACCACAATGCGGGGGCGCTCAATGCCGTCGCGTTGCACAAATTTTACAAAAGCCGCGGTGAATTTCACCATGTCGATGGGGGTGAGGTTGTCGCCAGGCTGTCCGCCAATGGTGCCTCGTATGCCTGAAATGGATTTGATCAGTGTCATCTTATAATAAATAATGTGGTTTTACGTTTTGAATGAAGTTGCAAATTTAGTGATTTTGTATTAAATAACAAATGATGAAGAAAATCTTGCTGTTTTTCCTTTGCTTTTTCCTCGCCGGCCACACCCTTCTTACAGCCCAGGAGGCCAACCGCACTGACGACAAAGGCCGCCGCCAAGGCCTGTGGATGGACTTCTATCCCAACGGGCAGAAACGTTACGAGGGCCAGTTCAAGAACAACAAATGCGTGGGCGAGTTCAAATATTACGACGAGCAAGGCCGCCTGAAAGCCACCAACACCTTCGACAAGTCGGGCGAGAAAGCCCTCAACAAGACCTACAACGAAAGTGGCACCCTCATCGCGACGGGCTATTATGTCAACCAGAAAAAAGAAGGGGAGTGGAAGTATTTCTCCAGCGATAACGGAGTGCTTATCCTCTTGGAAAACAACAAGAACGGCAAGGTGGAAGGCGTTTCCAAAACCTTTTATGACACCGGTTCGCCGAAGTCGGAATGCACGTTCGTGAACGGCATCCGCGAAGGCGCCGCCAAAGTGTATTATCCCTCCGGGGCCTTGAAAGAGGAAGGGGTCTTCCGCCAAGGCGAGAAGGCGGGGATTTGGAAAAGCTACAACGAGGACGGCGACGAAATCAGTAGTGAAAACTTCACGCCTCCCGTTCTCCAAGGTTTCGAGTGATTACGGGCAGGATTTGACGTAGTCCTCCATGTTTTCGCGACCGTGCTGCTCGGCTGACTTGTAGTAGAAGCAAGCCAGGTCGAAGTCGTTTTTGATGAAATAGATTCTGCCCAGGGCAAATTCAGCGTCGTAATAGCCGGGCTTCAACTCGATGGCCTTCTCAAAGTCGAGGATGGCCGCGTCGAACATGGACCGGTTGAATTTGGTGCATCCCCGATAGTAATAGGCTTCGAAATTGTTTTTGTTGTATTTGATGGCTTGCGTGAACTGCTCTTCCGCTTCGGCGAAACGGGTGGTGTTGTACATGAGCTCAACGCCTTTGTCGAAGGCGAGCTGCGACTTCTCTGGACTTTCGCATCCGGTGAGGAAAAGCCCTGCCAGGGCAAGTAGAAGGAGTGTCTTTTTCATTTTCTGTATGGGTTTCAGTCGGCAAAGGTATGAATTATTTCTGAGACACGCTCAACAATCTCTTTCAAGCCTTTCTCGCTCTTCGACTCGGCGAGGAAACGGAGGTAGGGCTCGGTGTTGGAGGGTCTGATGTTGAGCCACCAGTCGTGGTAGTCGAGGCGGTAGCCGTCGAAATCGAGGAAACGCTCCGGCTGCTGCAACTGGGTGTAGTAGTCGCGCACGGCGTCCATGGCTTCCTTTTTGCGGTCGAGCTTGAAGTTGATTTCGCCCGAGTTGTGGTAGGCTGAGATTTCGCTGATGATGGAACTCATGGTGCGTCCTTGCTGTTTGAAGGCGTCGAGGAGCCGCAGCACGATGGAGGCGGCGAGCAGGGCCGAGTCGGAGTAATAGAAGTCGCGGAAATAGTAGTGACCGGCCAGCTCTCCTCCATAAACGCCATCCAACTCCCTGAGTTTCAATGCAGCGTAGGCTCTTCCCACACGCCAGGTCTCCACCTTGGCATGATAGCGGTCGAGGTACTCCTGGATGGCGCGTGAGCTACGGATGTCCTGTAGCACGATGCCTTTTTCATGCCGCTCTCCGAGGAAGTAGTTGCCAAGGAAGGCGATGATGAGGTCAGGTGAGATAAACTGTCCTTTCTCGTCGATGAAGGTGATGCGGTCGGCGTCGCCGTCGAAGAGCAGCCCGATGTCGCAGCCTTCCTTTTTCACCAAAGCCTTGACCTGTTCCTGGCTGGAAGCCTCCAGCGGGTTGGGCTCGTGGTTGGGGAAGTTGCCGTCGAGGGTGTCGTTGATATAATGGGCAGGGCCTATGAGCTCATGCGCGAAGATGGAGGACATGCCGTTGCTGCAATCGACGGCGATGTTGAGATGCGAGTGGTCGCCGACGTAGCGTTTCTGGTAGTTCAGGTAGTCCTCTTTGACTTCTTTGTGCCGGATGATGCCTTTTTTCTCCACGGGAACGCAGGGTTCGTCGCTTTCCACAAGGGCCTCCAAACGGTTCAACCCTGTGTCGTAGCCGACGGGCAGGGCGTTGGTCTTGGAGATTTTCAACCCATTATGGTTCTTGGGGTTGTGCGACGCGGTGATCATCACGGAGGCGTCGTAGCCGTATCGGGCGGTACACCAATACACCATGGGGGTGGTGGAGAGGCCTATCTCGTCCACATCGACACCGCTGTCGGTGATGCCTTGCGTGAGCTTATTAAATAAGGTGTCCGAAGACAGTCTCATGTCGCGGCCCACCAAGATCGTTTTCGCATCCAAGATGCGACGCAAAAAGAATCCAATTCTATAAGTGATTTCCTCATTGAGGTCGGAGCCCCATTCTCCTCTGATGTCGTAAGCTTTAAAACATTTCATGTTTCGGCGAATTAAGTGAATTAAACGAATTTATTATTCAGCATTCCGCATTCCTAATTCCGCATTTCCAACGCTCTGTGGTACCGTTGTGCGTTGCGGTTGTGTTCGGAGAGGGTCTTGGCGAAGACGTGGTATCCCGAGAAGTCCTCTTTGGCGCAAAAATAGTAAAAATTATGTTTCTCCGCATCAAGAACAGCATTTATTGAAGCCAGTGACGGGATGCAGATGGGTCCCGGGGGAAGTCCAATATATTTATAGGTGTTGTAAGGTGACTCGATTTCCTTGTGGACGTTGAGCACCCTTTTCATCTCGAAGTCGCCCACGGCGAACACCAGTGTGGGGTCGGCTTGGAGCAGCCATCCGCTGCGGAGCCGGTTGAGATACACGCCGGCAATACGCGCCATCTCGTCGGTCTTGTTAGTCTCCTTATCGACGATGGAAGCCAACGTGCTGACTTCGACAGGGGAGAGGTGGAGCGCCTGGGCCTTGTTGCGGCGGGTCTCGTTCCAGAACTTGTCGTACTCGTGCTTCATCTTGACCGTGAACTTCTCGGCGTCGGTGTTCCAATAAAACTCGTAGGTGTTGGGCAAAAAGAGCGCGGGGAGGGTCCTTTGGCTGAACCCCCATGCTCCGATGCTGTCGGAATGGAGCAGGTATTCCACAATTGCTGCGGAGTCGGCCTCGATTTGAGCCCCGATCTTGCCGGCGAGCTGGCGGATGTCGCGGACATTGTTGAAGGTCACCTTCACGGGAGTCTGCATCCCGCCTCGAAGCATGTTGACAAGCTGGAAGTTGCTCATGCCGTCCTTGACGAGGTAATGACCAGGCCTCACATGGGCAGGGTAGTCTTTCTTGGCAGCGACCCACTCGAAGCTGCCCTCATCGTCGATGACGTGATGCAGGAAGAGGGAGTCCTTTACCTGTTGGAAACCGGCGTCGGTGGGGATGTACAGGGAGAAGCCCTCCTGGGGGACACTGACATTCGGTCGCATGAGGCGTTGATAAATACGGAAACCTGCCAAAATGGCAATGGCCAACAGCATGACAAACACGAGAGAGAGGATCCCTCGGGTGCGTTTACGTGATGCTTCGTTGGTTTTCAGATGTGCGTTCATGGTTGAGGATGGTTGATGAGTTGATAATAAAACACGTCGAGGAAGCCTTGCGGGGTCCTGATCCAGTCTTTCAGCTGTCCCGACCTTACGAACCCGGCCCTCTCGAAGAGCCTTTGGCTATCAAGGTTCTGCTCGTTGATGAGGCAATGGACCTGGTGAACCATCAAGTCCTCGAAGAGATAGGTGAGGGTCAGCCGCAGGGCTTGGGAGGCCAATCCTTGGTTTCGATAGTGCGAGTCCATGAGGATTCCAATGCCAATACGTTGGTTTACAGCATCGTATTCAAACAGGTCGATGCTGCCTATGGGTTGAGGCTCCCCTTTGAGGTCAATCATCAGCCTCAATTGCCGGTTGGCTACCAAGTCGTTGTTGCCGAGGAGGAACTGATCGATTTGGAACTGCGACACGGGGACGGAGGTCTCGCTGGCACGCCACACGGAACGGTCGTTTTCCCACCTGTAAATCAGGTCGGAATCCTGCGGTTCAGCCATCCGGAGCGACAGTTTTTCGTTGGAGATGAACATGGAACTTTTTTTTTACAAAAATACAATTTTTTGCATAATATTTGCATTAATAAGGCACGATTTTGAAAAACCGAAAAACTTCAAGCAAACCAATTTTATATTTTTAAAGCATGATGAGTGGTAATAGACTGTTGATGACCACAATACACGTGGTCACGGTAGCTGTGGCCCTAATGGGACTGGCAGCATGTGGAAGTAAGACTGATTCTCAGGAGGTGGCTGAAGACGCTCAAGTCGAACAGATGGAGCATGTACAGCCCGCCCCCACAGTTCAACGTACGGCATTTCTGCCCACGGAGAACACCCCCGATTTTGTGAATGCCGCGGAGGCGAGTGTCAACGCGGTGGTACATATCAAGACGACCATCATCCAGAAAGGCGCATCGTACAACGACTTCTTCGGAGCGTTCCTGGAGCACCTCTATGGGATTCCCGGACAGAGCCAGAACATGGTGGCCTACGGCTCCGGCGTGGTGCTGTCGCCCGACGGTTACATCGTCACCAACAACCACGTGGTGGAAGGTGCCGACGAGGTGGAAGTCACCTTTAATAATAAGGTGGTGGCCAAAGCCACGATCATTGGCACCGACCCGACTTCCGACTTGGCGTTGATCAAGGTGGAAGGCTCCGACTACGACTATCTGGTGTTCGGCGACTCCGACAAGGTGAAAGTAGGGGAGTGGGTGCTGGCAGTCGGCAACCCGTTCAACCTGACCTCCACCGTCACTGCCGGCATCGTGAGCGCCAAAGCCCGCGACATCAGCATCCTCGGTGAGGGAAGCAACGTGGAGTCGTTCATCCAGACCGACGCCGCCGTCAACCGCGGCAACAGTGGTGGCGCTTTGGTCAACACCCGCGGCGAACTCATCGGCATCAACGCCGCCATCGCCTCGCATACGGGCTCCTACGAAGGCTATTCCTTCGCCATCCCGTCCAACATCGTCCACAAGGTGGTTGACGACCTGCTGATGTACGGCGAGACACAACGCGCCTATCTCGGCATCTATCCCAAAGAGATGGACGCCACTTTGGCCGACGAGGCGGGCATGAAGGTGATCAAAGGCATCTACGTGAACGAGGTGACCGAAGGTGGCGCCGCCCAAAAAGCCGGCATCGCCTCTGGCGACGTGATCCTCAGCATCAACGGCAACGAGGTGAACTCCTACACCCAGCTGATGGAGGTCATCCGCCAATACCGCCCCGGCGACGAGGTGAATGTGGAAACCATGCATCACGGCAAGCCCCAGACCTATAAGGTGCGCCTGCTCAACGAGTCGGGTTCCACCGACGTGGTGAAGAAGGGCGAAAGCTTCTACAACGCCAACATGGGCATCGTGCTGCAACCGGTCTCCTCCCAGGAAATGAAATCGCTGCGCATCAACAACGGTCTCAAGATCGTTGAAATCCGACAAGGACCCTTCCAAGGCGCCGGTGTTGAGGGATTCATCATCACCGCCATCAACGGAAAGACCGTGTCATCGAAGAGCGACTTGGAGTCAGCCCTGTCATCGAACCGTTCGAGAAAGACTTACATCGAAGGCGTCTATCCCAACGGCATGAGAATGAATTTTGAATATTACAACTGAAAAACAACAAAGCATTAGGAAGATTATGAAACAACTGAAAATCTCAAAAACCATCACCCGTCGTGATGTCGGTACTTTGGACAAGTACCTGCAAGACATCGCGAAGGAGCCTCTGATCTCTCCGGAGGAGGAGGTGCTGCTGGCACAGCGAATCAAGATGGGCGACCAGGCTGCCTTGGACAAGCTGGTCCGCGCCAACCTCAGGTTCGTGGTGTCCGTGGCGAAACAGTACCAGAACCAGGGCCTGTCGCTGCAGGACCTGATCAACGAGGGCAACGTGGGCCTCATCAAGGCGGCGCAACGCTTCGACGAGACCCGTGGCTTCAAGTTCATCTCTTACGCCGTGTGGTGGATCCGACAGTCGATCCTCCAGGCGGTCGCCGAACAGGCCCGCATCATCCGCCTCCCGCTCAACCAGGTGGGAGTCATCAGCAAGATGAAGAAGATCGCGGCCATGCTTGAGCAGGAGTACCAGCGCAAGCCTTCCATGGCGGAGCTGGCCAAGGAGATGGACCTCTCCGAGTCGAAGGTGGAGTCCATCATGGGCATGAACGTGCGCCAGATCTCCACCGACGCGCCCCTCGACGATGACGACGAGGGTAACTTCCTCGATGTGTATGTGGAACAGGACTCCGTGCCTACCGACGCCGCCGTGGAACAAGAGTCCACCAAGGACGCCGTGCAACAGTCACTCCGCACCCTGAACGAGAACGAACAGCAGGTCGTCAAGATGTACTTCGGCATCGACACCAGCCGTTCCTACTCGCTCGACGAGATCGCCGCCTACCTCGGCATCTCCCGCGAGAGGACCCGCCAGCTCCGCGACCGCGCCCTTAACCGGCTGAAAAGCGGAACAAATTCCGCACTTTATCAAATGTACGTGAATAATTGAAAATATTTTCTATCTTTGCAGGTGATAACGATTACTCACCTAAACATTTTTCACCATGCAAAGATACGAATTGATCCAACTGCCATACGAACTCGACGCCCTGGCGCCCGTGATCAGCAAGGAAACCCTTGAATATCACTATGGCAAACACTTACAAGCATACGTCAACAACCTCAACGCGGCCATCGAAGGCACCAAGTTCGCCGAGATGGACCTTGAGGAAGTTGTCAAAAACAGCGAAGGCGGCATGTTCAACAACGCCGGCCAAGTGCTGAACCACAACATGTACTTTACACAATTCAGAGCCCCAAGACCCGAAAATGCCCCCGTCGGCTGGACCGCCTCGTCCATCGACAAGCAGTTCGGGTCTTTCGACGTCTTTAAGGAAGAGTTTGTGAAGAAAGGCGTGTCACTCTTCGGCTCCGGCTGGGTGTGGCTCTCCACCGACCCCGACGGCAAACTCGTCATCACCCAGGAGACCAACGCCGGCAACCCCGTGCAACGCGGCCTCCGGCCCCTGCTCACCTTCGACGTCTGGGAACACGCCTACTACATCGACTACCGCAACCGCCGCGCCGACCACCTCAACGCCCTCTGGCAAATCATTGACTGGGATACCATCAACAACCGCTGGTAACCCTATCCCTCAACCTTAATCGTTTCATGAAATGAAAAAAGCAGGTAAATTCGCCCTGGGGTGCGGCATTGTGGCCGTCGTGGGCCTCATCGTTTGGTTCGTCATCAAGTTCTGCTTCGTGTTCGGCTCCGGCGTGAAAGCCGGCGAGATGAACCTCTTCGTCTATAAAGGCTACATCTTCAAGACCTACGAGGGCCGACTCATCCAAGCTGGCTACAACTCCAAGAACACAACCGGCACCATCCAGTCGAACGAGTTCAACTTCTCGGTCAAAGACAAGTCGGTGGCCCGGCAATTGGAACGCTGCGCCGGCAAAAGGGTGGAACTCCACTACAAAGAATACCTCGGCGCCTTGCCCTGGAGAGGCATGAGCAACTATGTGGTTGACAGTGTGTTATCGGTGGAATCCATCAACGAACCGCTGCCGTTCCCTGTCAACACTGAGGGAGAATAGCACAAATAAACGTCTGTTCGTGTCAACCAATCAACAAAAAGCCTATTTTTGCAATTTAGAAATTCATCTATTAATCACAAAAACGTAATATCATGGACAATTACATGGACTCATTGAAATTATGGAATGAGAATGAAAAAGCCGCCAACGAATTCATCAACATCGTTGGTAAACTCTGGTACGACAAGTCAGTCGAACTCATCCTGCTCCGCTCCCTGCTGGTGAATCGCGGCTCGGGCAAAATCCTCAACAAACACCTCCGCGCGGAGGCGGTGTTGGGCAAACCCGTCCGTGTACAGGACTCTCTGCTGATTGCCAAGGCCATGCTGGGCGAGAACCTCGCTCCTGCCCGTATCGACATTGGTCGTCTCAACTCCGAATGGACCGATGAGCACGAGAAATACCACAACAACGTGACCGAGTTCGTCCGTGACAAACTCAGCTACATCATCGACGCCGCCCCGCGCAGCAACAAGGTGCAGGACGTGATCCTCTACGGTTTCGGTCGTATCGGTAGAATCCTCTGCCGCGAGATGACCGAGATGGCCGGCAACGGCACCACCCTCCGCGTCAGGGCCATCGTCACCAGAAAGAACTCCGTTGATGATGTCTTGAAACGTATCAACCTCTTCCGCACCGACTCCGTGCATGGTTATTTCCATGGCGTGGTCCGTCCCTGCATCGACGAGGAAAAGAACGAGTTGGCCATGCTGGTCAACGGCCAAAAGATCCTCTTCCTCGAAGGCAAGAACCCCGAGGACATCGACTATGAGCAATATGGCATCCACGATGCTTTGCTGATTGACAATACCGGTGCCTTCCGCGATAGGGAGTCACTGTCGCGCCACCTCCTGGCCAAAGGCGTCGACAAGGTGCTGCTCACCGCTCCCGGCAAGGGCGACATCCCGAATGTGGTCTATGGCGTCAACCAGGACACCCTCGACCTGAAGAACGAAAAGATCTTCTCCGCCGCCTCCTGCACCACCAACGCCATCGTCCCCGGCTTGCAGGTGATGCTCAACCACTTCGGCATCGTGAAAGGCCATATCGAGACCATCCACTCCTACACCAACGACCAGAACCTCCTCGACAACTATCACAAGAAAGAACGTCGTGGCCGTTCTGCCGCTTTGAACATGGTGATCACCGAGACGGGTGCCGGCAAGGCCGCCGCCAAGGCATTGCCTGAACTCAAAGGCAAACTCACCAGCAACGCCGTCCGCGTGCCTACGCCCGACGTGTCACTGGCCGTGCTCGCCCTCGACCTCGAACGTGAGACCACCGTTGAGGAAGTCAACGAGGCCTTCCGCATCGCCTGCCTCGAAGGCAACCTCATTGAGCAAATCCGCTTCAGCCAAAATACCGAGTTCGTGTCGTCCGACGGCATCGGCGACTCCTGCGCCTGCATCTTCGACGCCCCGGCCACCAAGATCTCCTCTGACGGCAAGACCGTGATCCTCTACCTGTGGTACGACAACGAGTTCGGCTACAGCAACCAGGTGATCCGTCTGGCACGGCACATTGGTGAAGTGAAGAGCTATAGGTATTATTAAAAGAAGTAAGAAGACAGAAGTAAGAAGACAGAATGAATAAGCAATCTCTTATTGGTTTTATCCTCATCGCGGCCATCCTCTTTGGCTGGATGTGGTGGATGCAACCTTCCAAGGAAGAACTGGCAGAACAAAAACGAATCCAGGATTCCATCATGATGGCCCGCCGTGAGGCCGCGGTTCTTGACTCGATACGGCTTGCCGAACAACAACGGGTGGAAGAGACTCAATCTCAGCTACTTAATCCCTCTACACCCCCTTCGGCCATGGATTCAGCCTCGTTGGCGCAAGAACAATATAGACTAAGAAGAGACAAATATTCTGTGTTCGCTTCAGCCTCGCAGGGTGATGAGCGCTACTGGACTCTCGAGAACCAGTTGCAGCGCATCACCCTCGCGAGCAAGGGCGGTTATATTAGAGAGGTGGAGCTCCTCGACTACAAGACGTACGACTCGCTGCCTCTCATCAGCTTCGACCCGGAGACAGCGGTCTTCGACTTGTCGTTCTTCCTCAACAACCGCATCATCAACACTTCGGAGCTGTACTTTGAGCCTTTCCTCAACGGACAACCTTTCCAGGGGAATGAGGTCTTAACCCGCGAAGGCGACAGCGTGCAGTTCTCGCTCCGCGCCTACACCGACAACCTGAATGGGCAACGCAACGAGAACCAGTACCTCGAATTCGTATATACGCTTCGCGACGACAACTATATGGTGGGCTTCGACTTCCGCACCGTGGGCATGAGGGAAGTGCTGGCCAACAACGCCAGTAACATGAACCTCGAATGGAAAGTCGATCTCACCCAGCATGAAAAGGACGTGGACCGGTTCACCACCACCACCGTGTATTACATGACCATGAACGACCAGGATGTGGACCGCCTCGACGACCGCAGAAAAAAGGAGGAGACCATCAACGCCAGCATCAACTGGGTGTCGTTCAAGGAACGCTTCTTCTGCAACGCCTTGGTGGCGAAAAACGGTTTCAGCAGTGCGAAAATCGCCACTTCCAACGAAAACTCAAAGAACCCCAAGTACTTGAAAACCATGTCGGCCAGCGTCGAGATTCCTTACAACGCCAGCGCCGAGGTCAACGAGTTCCCGATGTCGTTCTATTTCGGCCCCAACCACTTCAAGACCCTGCGCAGCTATCACTTGAACCTGCAACGCCAAATCGACGTGGGTAACTTCTTCCTCATCCGGTGGATCAACTATGTCGTGATTTATGTCTTCGACTGGTTGGGCTCCTACGGCTGGAACTACGGCATCGTCATCCTTATCCTGACCATCCTCATCAAGATCCTGCTGTTCCCCATCGCCTTCAAGTCGTACAAGAGCACCGCCATCAACCGGCTGCTGAAACCCGAGATGGAGGCCATCAACGCCAAATATCCCAAAGAGGAGGATGCCATGAAGAAACAGCAGGCCATCATGAACCTCCAGAAGCAGGCCGGTTCCAGCCCCACCTCGGGCTGTATCCCCATGCTGCTCCAATTCCCCATCCTGATCGCCGTGTTCCGTTTCTTCCCCTCATCGATTGAGTTGCGCCAACAGTCGTTCCTGTGGGCGGAGGACCTCTCCACCTACGACAGCGTGCTCGACCTGCCGTTCCGCATCCCTGGCTATGGCGACCACGTGAGCCTTTTCTGCCTCCTGATGACCATCACCACCTTCATCTACACCTACGTGAACAACAAACAGATGGACACTACGGCCAATCCCCAGATGAAAGGCATGAAGGTGATGATGTACCTGATGCCCATCCTGTTCCTCGGCATCTTCAACAGTTATTCCGCTGGATTGAGCTACTACTACATGCTGGCCAACATCATCACGTTCCTCCAAATGTACCTCTTCAGAGTGCTTATCGATGAGAACAAGATTCGTGCGACCATCGAAGAGAACAAGAAAAAGCCCGCCCAGAAGGGATGGCTGCAAAAACGCATGGAGGAGGCCCAGAAAGCCCAGCAGCAACAATACAAAAACTCAAGACGCTAAGCCATGAAAGCCATTGAACCTTTTCTTGATGCCATCAGCCAGACCCGCAAGGTGTGGCTGTTGGAAGCCATGACAGGGATGTTCGCCATGCTGGAGGACAGCGACGGGAACTCCTACATCCCGCTCTGGGAGTCGGAAGCGCTTGCCCGCAAGGCCGCCGTGGAAGACTGGGCCGACTACGAGGTCACAGAGATGGGATTCTCCGAACTGGCCGTCTGGCTTAAAGAGCTTACCCGCGACGAAATCGACATCGCCGTCTCGCCTGAGAAGGACGGCGAAATCACGGCCATCGCCTCCGCCAACTTCCGCAAATGGGTGAAACCCCAAGCCGACGACTCCTATCATGAGGATGAAGAGGACGACGATGACGACGACTTCGACTATGGCGAGGGATGGGCTGAGCAATGGTAAAGTCCTGATCCAATGAAGAGTAAGCTGTTCGGAGTATTGCTGTTCATTGAGACTGCCGCCTTGTTGGTGACGGCGCTGGTGGCTTATTACTATCATATCCATTACGCGGAAAACGACTACCAGTATTTCCTGCTTTCCGCTGGCATTACCGGAGCGGTGGGCATGGTGATGTATGTGGTGGGTAGGTTCCAAAAAAAAGGTTTCGACAGCGACGACACTTTCGTGATTGTGTCGCTGTCA
The DNA here is from genome assembly GCA_902783365.1 of uncultured Bacteroidia bacterium. Classification (GTDB taxonomy): domain Bacteria; phylum Bacteroidota; class Bacteroidia; order Bacteroidales; family F082; genus Limimorpha. The sequence goes on from CACZQL010000022.1 coordinate 13,672, forward strand.
TGGATCATGTTCTCGCTTTTTGGGATGCTGCCTTTTCTGTTGAGCGGTTCCATCGACAATGTGACGGATGCGTTCTTTGAGACCATCTCGGGGTTTACCACCACGGGGTGTACCATCCTCAGCAATGTCGATGAGCAGTCGCACGGCATCCTGTTTTGGCGCAGTGTGATGCAGTGGCTGGGCGGTTTGGGGATCGTGGTGTTCACCATCGCCTTCATCCCCTCTGTGGCGAAAGGGTCGAGAAGAAGCTCCCTTTTTGCCGCCGAGGCACCGGGAGTGAGCGTGGAGAAACTGTTGCCCACCATGCATGGTACCTCACGGGTGCTGTGGCTCATCTATATTTTCCTGACTCTGAGTTGCGCCGTGCTCTACGCCTTGGGACCGATGTCCGTCTTCGATGCCGTGTGCCATGCCATGACGACCATCTCCACGGGAGGTTACAGTACCCACCAAGACAGCATCGGATTCTTCCAGTCCAGTTACATCGAAAACGTCGCCATCACCTTCATGATCCTGTCATCCATCAACTTCGCCATGTTCTATTTCCTCATGGTGGGCCGTTTTGACCTGTTGCGGAGCAACGAGGAGGTGAAGGTGTATCTGCTTACCATTGTGGTGATGACTTTGGTGTTTATGGGGCTGTTCCATTTTGGTCCTCATTTCAACGGCGTCACCGAGGCACAGTTGGCAAACTATCCCCAAGGGGGAGCCGACAACTTTCATGTATCGTTTTTCCATGTGGTCTCAATGATGTCGAACACAGGTTTTTCGGGGCAGAACTGCAACTATGACCAATGGGGGTTGCTCTTTGTGATTGCCACGCTGCTGATGCAGATTGTGGGAGGATGCGCAGGCTCGGCCAGCGGAGGTATCAAGATGGTGAGAGTCATCGTCATTTTCAAGTTCATCCGGAACGCTTTGAAAGAACTGATCCATCCCACCAACGTTTTTTCCATCAAAATCTCCGGACAAACCATCGATGAGCTGACGGTGAGGAGGGTGTGCAACTATCTGTCGCTTTTCATCCTTCTTTTTGCGCTCAATGTGGTGGTGCTGACCTGCTGCGGGATGAGTGTGGAGGATGCCTGTTCGGCCTTCATCACCTACTTCAGCAACCTGGGCGTGGGCTCGGGAGCCACAGGTCCAGGCGCTGAGGTGGCTGAGTTATCGACCGCGATCAAGTGGATTCTATCGGTCGATATGCTGATTGGCCGTTTGGAGATCATCACGGTGTTCCTGATTTTCTTCCGTTCCACTTGGGTGACCACACCGCAAGTCAATCGTTAATTCTCGAAGGCGAGGTGGCCGTCGCGCACCGTCACGGTGATGGGTTTCGCCTTGTCAACGGTGTCGGCAAGAATCATCTTGGAGAGTTCGTTGAGCAGCTCACGCTGCATCATACGTTTCACGGGACGCGCGCCATACTGCGGGTCGTAGCTTTGGCGGGCGATGAAGTCGATGGCCTCTTGCGAGATGTCGATGGTGACACCGTTGTCGGCCAGCATCTTCTTCACGTGGTTGAACTGCATCTTGACGACCTCGGCGATCTGGCTCTCGCTGAGCGGACGGAACATGATGATGTCGTCGATACGGTTCAGGAATTCGGGTCGCATCACCATGCGGAGCTGGTCCATGACCTCGTTGCGGGTCTGTTCGAAGACCGCTTCGGAGCAGGCGCTGGCGGCGTCTGACATCCGCTCCTGGATGATGTTGGCTCCGATATTGGAGGTCATGATGACGATGGTGTTCTTGAAGTCAACGGTACGGCCCTTGTTGTCGGTGAGTCGTCCGTCGTCGAGCACTTGCAGCAGGATGTTGAACACGTCGGGGTGGGCTTTCTCGATTTCGTCGAGCAGGATGACGGAGTAGGGCTTGCGCCTTACGGCCTCGGTGAGCTGACCGCTTTCCTCGTAACCCACATATCCTGGAGGCGCTCCGATGAGTCGCGACACGGTGTGGCGCTCCTGATACTCCGACATGTCGATACGCACCTTGTTGTTCTCATTGTCGAAGAGGAACTCGGCTAGTGCCTTGGCGAGTTCGGTCTTGCCCACACCGGTGGTGCCCATGAAGATGAAGGAGCCGATGGGTCGTTTTGCGTCCTGCAAGCCAGCGCGGCTGCGCCGGATGGCGTCGGACACGGCACGGATGGCCTCGTCCTGGCCTACGACACGCTTGTGCAGCTCGTTTTCGAGGTTCAGCAGCTTCTCGCGCTCGCTCTGCATCATCTTTTTCACGGGGATGCCAGTCCAACGCGACACTATCTCGGCCACGTCCTGGTAGGTGACTTCCTCGTCAATCAAAGGATGGTCGCCTTGCACCACCAGCAGATCGGCCTTGGCTTTCTCGATGGTGGCTTCGGCGTCGCGGATCTTGCCGTAGCGCAACTCGGCCACCTTGCCGTAGTCGCCGTCGCGTTCGGCCACAGTGGCCTGATGGCGATAGCGCTCAATGTTGTCTTTCTCCTTCTGGATGATCTCCACGTAGTGGCGCTCTTGCTCCCATTTTGCCTTGATTTTGGCTTTTTGGGCGTTCAGCTTGTCGAGTTCAGCGGTGAGTTCGGCCACCTTCTTGGTGTCGTTCTCGCGTTTGATGGCCTCGCGCTCGATCTCCAGCTGACGGATGGCGCGTTCCACGTCTTCCAGGTCTTCAGGCACCGAGTCGATTTGCAGTCGCAGACGGGCTGCGGCCTCGTCGATGAGGTCGATGGCCTTGTCGGGCAGGAAACGGTCGGAGATGTAACGCTCCGAGAGCTGCACGGAGGCCACGATAGCCTCGTCGAGGATTCGGATGTGGTGGTGGTTCTCGTAGCGTTCCTTCAGGCCACGGAGGATGGAGATGGCCGAAGCCTCGTCGGGTTCATCGACCATGACGATTTGGAAACGGCGTTCCAGGGCCTTGTCCTTCTCGAAATATTGTTGGTATTCCTTGAGGGTGGTGGCACCGATGCATTGCAGCTCGCCCCTCGATAGGGCAGGCTTCAGGATGTTGGCCGCATCCATGGCGCCGCCGGTGGCACCCGCGCCCACCAGGGTGTGGATCTCGTCGATGAAGAGCACCACGTCGCCGGAGCTGTCAACCACCTCCTTGATGACGCTCTTCAGACGTTCCTCAAACTCGCCTTGGTATTTGGCGCCTGCAATCAACGCGCCCATGTCCAACGAGAACACCATCTTCTTCTTCAGGTTCTCCGGCACGTCGCCGTTGACCACACGTTGGGCGAGCCCTTCGACGATGGCGGTCTTGCCCACGCCAGGCTCACCTATTAATATAGGGTTGTTCTTGGTGCGTCGCGACAGGATCTGAAGCACTCGCCTGATCTCGTCGTCACGCCCGATCACTGGGTCAAGCTTGCCCGCCTTGGCCAGTTCATTCAGGTTTTTCGCATAGCGGTTTAGCGATTCATAATTGCTCATGGTTGTTATTTTTTTCGATTTGCTGCTCCCATGGTCAAAGAATCTACCAAAGTGTTAAAATATGACAAAATGACATATTATAATAATACAAATGACAATTTGACACAAGTCATTTTATATGAAATAAATTCCTAATTTTGCGGCCTCAAAACATGAGTCAATATGCAGTGGGTTCTTTTGTCACTTATTTCGGCCTTTTTGTTAGGCTTTTATGATATTTTCAAGAAAAGCACGGTGGTGGGGAATGCCATCATCCCCGTGTTGTTTTACAGCACGATGATCAGCGCCTTGCTTTTCATGCCTTTCATCATCACTTCGTGGTTGTGTCCCGACTGGTATGCGGAGGGATTCAGGCATGTCTTTTTTGTGGAGCCTTTGACGTGGAGGCAGCACTTGCTGATCTTCGGAAAGACGGCCTTGATCCTGATATCGTGGATGTTCAGTTATTCAGCCATGAAGAACTTGCCCATCACCGTGGTCGGGCCGGTCAACCAGTTGCGTCCCGCCATCTCGTTGGTGTTGCTGTTTTTGATTTTCAGGGAACATCTCAACGGGACCCAATGGACAGGGGTGGCCTTGGCCTTGGTGTCATTTTGGCTGATGGGCCGTTCGGGGAAGAAGGAGGGCATCCACTTCAAGACGAACAAATGGGTTTACATGCTGTTGGCCTCGGCGGTGCTGGTGGCATTGAGCGGGGTGTATGACAAGTTCCTGCTCAGCAAGGAGACCATCTCGCCGGCCACCATCCAGGCTTGGTACACGGTGTATGATTTCGTGATGATGGCGGTGCTGTTTTTCGTCTTCTGGCGTCCCAAGCGCCAGCAGATGCCCTTTGAGTGGCGTTGGGGCATCGCGGCCATGGCGGTGTTTGTGACCGTCGCCGATGTGATTTACCTGTCGGGACTTGCTCAAGAGGCGGCGGTGCTCGTGCTGATTCCCTTGATATTGTACGGCGTCCGCCTCGTGGTGTCGTTCTTTTATGGGGTGTTTTTCTTCAAAGAAAAAAACGTCCGCAGCAAAATCGTCCCCTTGCTGATGGTGCTCGCAGCCCTAGTGTTTATGTGCGTGAAAACCGATGTGGTGGGCGATTTTTTCAAGATGATAGGAAATTTGTTTTGATTTTGTCTGAAAATCCATATATTTGCAAATTCTTTTTTGAAAACGAGCAATAAAAATATGGAAATCAAGAGAGTGTTTGATCTTCTCGGGAATTATCTTGAGAAGTATCCAGACCAGCAGGTAGCCCTTGCTGGTAAAAAGAACGGGGCTTGGGTGAACTATAGCATCCAGAGCTATGTGGAACATACTAACTACCTCAGCTATGCGTTAATTGAGCTAGGGATCGAAAAAGGCGACAAGGTGGCCATGATCCTCACCAACCGCCCTGAATGGAACATGCTCGACATGGCCATCAGCCAAATCGGCGCCATCAACGTGCCTATTTATCCTACCATCAGTGAAGACGACTACCGCTATATCCTCAGCGACTGCGACGCCAAGCTGGTGGTCATCGACGGTCTGTCGGTGATGAACAAGGTGACCAATATCCTTCCCGACGCGCCCAACGTGAAAATGGTTTACACCATGGTCGATCGTGAGAAGTACCCTTATTTCGACCAGATGCTCCAGCTGGGCAAGGACCATCCCCACAAAGAGGAACTTGAAAAGCGCAAGGCCGCTGTCGATGAGATGGAGTGCGCCACCATCATCTATACCTCCGGCACGACGGGTACCCCCAAGGGAGTGATGCTGTCGCACCACAACCTGATGAACCAATTCAAGAACTTCCACTATACCATCAGTGACAGCTCCAATAAAGCCTTCAGCTTCCTGCCGGTGTGCCATGCCTACGAGCGCGCGCTGAATTACTGCTACCAATACCGTGGCATGTCCATTTATTATGCCGAAAGCCTCGGTACCATCGCCAGCGACATGCGCGAGATCCATCCCACCATGATGTGCGCTGTGCCACGGGTGCTGGAGCGCTTCTACGACGCCATTTACCAGTCGGGCAAGAAACAGAAAGGCATCGCCAAGACGATTTTCTTCTGGGCCTTGCACCTCGGCGAGCGTTACAAGATTGAGGCCTCCAACCGCAACTGGTTCTACGACATGAAGTTGCGTGTGGCCGACAAGCTGGTTTACAGCAAGATCAGGGCCAACATCGGCGCCGAAAACTTCGACATCATCGTGTCGGGCGCCGCCGCCATCTCACAAAAAATCGCGGGATTCTTCTCCGCTATCAAGATGCCGGTGTTCGAGGGCTATGGCCTTACCGAGACCTCGCCCGTGCTGGCCGTGAGCAACCGCAGTCCCCACGGTAGGGAAGTGGGGTATGTGGGACAGCCCCTGCCCGGCACTGAGGTGAAGATTGCTGAAAACGGTGAAATCGTATGCCGCGGCCACAACGTGATGATGGGCTACTACAAACATCCCGAGCTCACCGCCGAGGTCATCGACAAGGACGGGTGGTTCCATACCGGCGATATGGGAGAGTTCAACGAATACAACCAGCTGAAGATCACGGGCCGCATCAAGAGCCTGTTCAAGACCTCCGGCGGAAAGTACATCAACCCCGACGTCATCGAGTCCAAGTTCTGCGCCTCCAAGCTCATCGAACAAATCCTTGTGGTGGGCGAGAAGCAGAAGTTCGCCGGTGCCCTCATCATCCCGAGCTTCGCCGACTTGAAAGCCTGGTGCGCCGAAGAGAAGATCCCTTACACCACCGACAAGGAAATGATCCAGAATCCCGAGGTCCTGAAACGCTTCGCCAAGGAAGTCAATGAGTTGAACAAAGGCTTGGGCGAGACCGAGAAGATTAAGAAACATGTGTTGATCGCCGACGAATGGAGCATCGGCAACGGCCTGCTGACCCCGACCCTGAAGGTGAAGCGTAAGGTCGTCACCGCACGCTACAAAGACGTGATCGACAAGATGTTCGAAGGGAACTAATACACAAGATATCCTATCACGCCCGATGCCACAATCAGGAGTATCGGGTTGGCCTTGAAGAAATAAGAGGCTACAAAGGCGAGGACACAGACGATGATGCTGACGTTGTTCTCGCCTTTTCCTATCTGCACGAAATTCTGCGCGTTCATCATGGAGAGACCGGCGGCGAAGATGAGTCCCGCGATGGCGGGCTTGAGCCCCTTGAGCAGGTTGCCCATCAGCGTGCCGCCTTTCTTGTTCAGGAAGAGGCGGATGATGAAATACACCATGACGATGGAAGGCAGGCACAGGGCGAACGAGGCGAGGAGGGAGCCCGCGAATCCTCCCGTGGTGTAGCCCACGTAGGTGGCCATGTTGATGGAGATGGGCCCCGGGGTCATCTGCGAGATGGCCACCATGTCGGCGAACTCGGTGGTGGTCATCCACCCGTAATGGTCGATGACCTCATGCTCGATGAGCGAGAGCATGGCATAGCCGCCGCCGAAACCCAACACCCCGATTTTCACGAAAACCCAAAGCAGCTGAAGGTAGATCATGCCTCACCCTCCTTTCCCGCTTGTTTCATCTTGCGTTCCATGAGAAGGGCATACACCAGGCTGCCGGCGATGGCGGCGAGGATGACGAGGGCAGGGGAGACCTTGCACCCATAAATGAGAACCACCGCGGCGATGGGGATGACGGCGGTCTTCCAGGTGACCTTGGCCGACTTGATCATCCGCAGCGAGGGGGCCAGGATCAAGGCCACCACGCAGGGCCGGATGCCCTTGAAGACCCGTTCCACCACCGGAAGGTCGCGATACTCCTTGAAGATGGTGGCCAGCAACAGGATGATGACAATGGAGGGAAGGATGGCGCCGAGCATGGCCGCCACGGCTCCCTTGGCCCCGTTGATCTTATGGCCAACATACAAGGCGGTGTTCACCGCAAACACCCCAGGAAGCGACTGGATGATGGCTATCATGTCCCAGAACTCGTCGGAGGGAATCCACCGTTTTTTGTCAACCACCGCCTTCTCCACCATCGAGAGCATGGCGTAACCGCCGCCCAAAGTGAAGGCGCCGATTTTCATGAATGTGAAAAATAACTGAAACGATTTTTTCATGGCGCAAATTTAGTAATTTGTTATATTTGCAGCCATATTGACTAAAAAGAAATCGTTATGATGATTCTTGACGCTACCGTGATGACTTTTGACAAGCCGGAGGCTTGGCAATGGTTGATTCAGTTCTGCATCCTCGCCACAGCTTTGCTGCTGGGCAACCTGTTGAGGACGCAAATTCCGTTTTTGAAGAAAAGTCTGCTCCCTTCGGCCTTGTTGGGCGGTTTGCTGCTCTTGGTTTTCAAAGCCTTCCCGGGCTGCCGCGAGTTGGTGAACAAATCCGTGATGGAGGTGGTGACTTACCATGCCTTGGGTTTAGGCTTTGTTGCTTTAGCATTGAAAAACAATAAGATAGAATCGAAATCCTCTACCATGAAGGTGATTGAGACAGGAGCATTGACGGCTTCCAGCTACGTCATCCAGGGCATTGTGGGACTGCTGGTCACCATCCCGTTCTTCTTGTGGGGGAAAAAGATTTTCTATGCTGCCGGCTTGCTGCTGCCCATGGGTTACGGCCAGGGTCCGGGACAGGCGTTGAACTTTGGCAAAATCTTTACGCAGGCTGCCGCCGACCAGGGCTTGACCTTCGCCGGTGCCGACTTTGGACTTTCCATCGCCGCCACGGGATTCATCGTGGGTAGTCTTATGGGCGTCATTTACATGAATTACCTCAGACGTAAGGGCAAGCTTTCGCGCAAGAAAATTGCCGACGCCCAGGTCAACAAACTGGAGGACTACGAGGGCAAGAACGAGATCCCCGATGCCGAGTCCATCGACAAGCTCTCGGTACAGGTGTGCATGGTGCTCTTCGTGTATTTCCTGGTGTATCTGTTCACCCACTGGATTCAGGGGATGGAACTGGGCAACTTCGGCGAGAAGACCTTAAAACCCATGCTTTGGGGATTCAACTTCCTGATTGGTACCTTGTTCGGCATCCTCTTCAAGTGGATCTTGAGCCGTTTCAAGAAAGCGAGATTCATCAAGCGTGAATATATCAACAACTATATGCTGAACCGCATCAGCGGTCTGTGCTTCGATGTCATGATTGTGGCAGGCACAGCGGCCATCAGCTTCGACGAGTTCGGCAAGTTTGTGCTGCCATTCGCCATCATCTGTGCCTTGGGCGCCTTGGTTACCTTTGTTTATGTGCTTTATATCAGCAAGCATCTTTATCCCGACTACCAGTACGAGGGATTCTTTTCGATGTTCGGGATGCTGACCGGCACCGCCTCCAACGGTATGATTCTGTTGCGCGAGATTGACCCGAAGTTTGAGACGCCTGCCGCCAACAACCTGGTGTTGCAAACCCTGTCGGCCATCGTGCTGGGCTTCCCGGTGCTGCTGCTGATGGGCTTCGCCCCGAAGAGCCTGCAAGCCACTTGGATCACGTTGGGCATTCTGGTGGTGTTTTGGGCTGGATTGACGGTCTTTATGTTGAGGAAGAAGATTTTTGGGAAGAAGACAGAAGACAGAAGTAAGAAGTAAGAACAAAAAAGCCCGTCGGAAGGACGGGCTTTTTTCGTTTTTCAGGGCTGGGGAAATCAATCCTTGCGTTTGGCTTCCTTGATACGGGCCTTCTTGCCACGCAGACCTCTGAGGTAGTAAATGCGTGACTTGCGGACGGCGCCCTCTTTGTTCAGCTCGATGCTGTCAATCATGGGGGATGCGATGGGGAAGCATCTTTCGACACCGATGTTGTTCGAAATCTTTCTGACGGTGAAAGTGGCGGTCTTGCCACAACCACTGCGTTTCAACACAACACCTTGAAATTTCTGGAGACGTTCCTTGTTACCCTCCACAATCTTGTACGTAACGGTGACGGTGTCACCTGCTCTAAACTTCGGAAAATCTTTTACAACTACTTGATCTTCAACGAATTGGATTAGTGTGTTCTTCATTGTTGTATAATTATTTTTAATATATATTCTTCCAAAAACGGGTGCAAATATACAAAATATTTATTAATTAGCGCATATTACACGTTTTTTTTCAACATTTCGTACATTTTTGGCCTTCTTTCTTTGGTTCTGAGGTAGGATTGTTCGAGTTTCCAGTCGTTGATGAGCTTGTCGTTGCCCGAGAGAAGGATTTCGGGGACCTCCCATCCTTTGTAGTTTCGGGGGCGTGTATAGACGGGGGGCGACACCAGTCCGTCCTGGAAAGAGTCGGAGAGGGCAGACTCCTCGTCGCCGATGGAGCCGGGGATGAGGCGTACCAGGCTGTCCACCAGCACGGCGGCCCCCAGCTCGCCTCCCGAGAGGACGTAGTCGCCGATGGAGACTTCCATGGTGACGAGATGCTCGCGGATGCGCTCGTCGATGCCTTTGTAGTGGCCGCAAAGGATGATGAGGTTCTCTTTGAGCGACAGGCGGTTGCAGAGCGGTTGGTTGAGAAGCTCCCCGTCGGGACTCATATAGATCACCTCGTCGTAGTCGCGCTGGCTCTTCAGATGGGTGATGCAGTTGTCCACTGGCTCAATCATCATGACCATGCCCGCTCCGGCGGAGAAGGGGTAGTCATCGACTTTCTTATGCTTGTCGGTGCTGTAGTCGCGCAGGTTGTGCAATTGGATGTCAACGATGCCTTTGTTGACGGCCCGCTTGATGATGGATTCGGTGAAGGGGCCTTGAAACATTTCGGGGAAGATGGCGATGATGTCGATACGCATGATAAAAATTTTGGTAAAATTACGCATTATTGTGAGACGGAGCCTTAAATCCACAGTTTTTTTTTATCTTTGCTTCCTCAAATTGTACTAATTTTAATCATCTATGAAAAAATTTGCTTTACTCTTTTTGTGGTTGGCCGTCTCGGTGTTCGCGCAAGCCCAGATTGCCACCAACGTTTACTGGGTTCAGTTTACTGACAAGAATGACTCACCTTATTCTATCGACAATCCGGAAGCCTATCTGAGCGAGCGTGCCTTGGATCGCCGCGCCCGTCTCGGCATCGGCATCGACGAGTATGACCTTCCCGTTAATCCACAATACCTTGAGGCTGTGGCCAATTGCGGCGCTGAACTCATCAATCCCTCGAAGTGGTTAAACGGTGTTTCCATTTATACCAACAGCAATGATGTGATTGCTGCCATCGAGGCTTTGTCGTTTGTGGAAGGGGTGAGGGCTTGCCCCAACGACCCCAAGGCACAAGAGATGAAAGAGCGTTGGCTGGCCGAAGAGATGAAGCCTGTGCAACAGCGCCAGCAGACCTTCCGCGATTTCTACGGCGGGGCTGAGACACAAGTCAAACAATTGCATGTGGACCAGCTGCACGAGATGGGTTACGACGGCACCGGTGTCATCATCGCAGTGCTTGACGGCGGTTTTGTGGGCACTGAAGAGCAGTCCTGCTTCGACAACATGCGCGAAGAGGGCCGTCTGCTGGGTGTCCGCGACTTCGTGTATGGCTCCACGAGCGTTTATACCCAAAGCACTCACGGCACTTCCTGCCTGAGCACCATGGGCGCTTACGACCCCAGCAATATGGTGGGCACGGCCTACAAGGCTTCTTATTACTTGATTCATACCGAAGACGGCGACCAGGAAAATATCATCGAGGAGTACAACTGGGTGAGTGGCGCCGAATATGCCGACAGCCTGGGCGTGGATGTGTGTTCCACTTCCTTGGGCTATATCGATTTCGACATGGGCCAGTGGGATCATCCCTTCGCCCATTTCGACGGTCACACGGCTCCGATGACCATTGGTGCCGAAATTGCGGTCACTCGTGGTATGATCTGCGTCAATGCCGCTGGCAATGAGGGTGATGGCACCTGCACGTTGGGCATTCCTGCGGATGCCGAGCATATCCTGACCATCGGTGCCGTTGACGGCGATGGCAACCGCGCCTATTTCAGCTCCGTCGGCCCTACTTACGACGGTCGCATCAAGCCCGACATCATGGCGATGGGTGAGGACACCTACGTGGCCTCTGGTTACGGCGGATGGTGGCCTTATTACAACGGCAGTGGCACTTCTTTCGCCACCCCGGTGATGGCCGGCGCGGTGGCTTGCTTGCGTCAAGCGCTGCCATACGCCTCGGTGCAGGAGATCTGCGACGCGCTCCGTCAGTGCGGCGACCACGCCAGCAACCCCGATAACCGTTACGGCTATGGCGTCCCGAATGTCGTGGAGGTGCTGGAAATGCTCCATGTGGATGACACCTTCGTCCAGGGTGACGAATTGATCAGGGTCTATCCCAACCCGTCCAGGGGTGAGGTGCATATCACCTTGGCGGAAGGCAATCCCACCGACATCAAGGTGTTCGACATCACAGGCCGCCACATCAAGTCGTATCATTTCAACGGATTGAACCACAATACTTTGGAACACAGCCTTAACGGATTGGAGGAAGGCGTGTATTTCATCAACGCCGTGGCCGATTCCTATAGTCAAACCGTGAAACTCATCATCACAAAATAACAAGTCATGTACGAATTCAACGCAAAACAAGTCAAAGACCAGGTGGTCCAGTGGATTAGGGACTGGTTTTCACAAAACGGTCTTGGTTGCAACGCCGTCATCGGCATCTCGGGAGGCAAGGACAGCAGCATCGTCGCGGCGCTCTGTGTGGAAGCCCTCGGGAAGGATCGCGTGATTGGTGTCACCATGCCCAACGGAGTCCAGAAAGACATCTCCGACAGCATGAAGCTGATCAACCATCTTGGCATCCGCTACTGCAATGTGAACATTGGGGAGACCTGCACCGCCTTGATGACGGCGGTGAGGGAACAACTGGGCACATTGGGTGCGGAGGTGTCGAACCAAACCCAAGTGAACATGCCGCCACGCGTCAGGATGACGACCCTGTATGCCGTGTCGCAGTCGATGAACGGTCGTGTGGCCAACACCTGCAACCTCTCGGAGGACTGGGTGGGCTACAGCACCCGTTACGGCGACGCCGCCGGCGACTTCTCGCCCTTGGGTGGCTTGACCGTGCAGGAGGTGAAGGCGATTGGCAAAGAGCTGGGGCTGCCCATCGATTTGGTGGAGAAGGTGCCTTCCGACGGCTTGTGCGGCAAGAGCGACGAGGACAACCTGGGATTCACCTACGCCGTGTTGGACCGTTACATCCGCACGGGCGAGATTGACGACCCGGTCACCAAAGCCTTAATCGACCATAAGCATCGGATGAACCTCTTCAAGTTGCAGCCGATTCCCCATTTCGAATTAGGCTGATTGTTCGCCGTTTACCCATAAAAAAACCGCCCCGAGAGGCGGTTTTTTTTTGATGTGGTGATGAGCACCGTCACGGTTTTCGCATTATTTCAGCGGTGACGGGGTGTGGTACTCGCGGGCACCGAGTTCTTTGTCGAGCATGATCATGCCACCCGTATGTCCGTCGATCATCTTGCATTGGGCGATGAGGTCGCGGGCGTTTTCTTCCTCTTCCACCTGTTCGTCGATGAACCAGGCGAGGAAGTTGGCGCTGGCGCGGTCTTTGTCCTCGTCGGCGATGTCGCAGAGGTTGTTGATCATGGCGGTCACTTTCTGCTCATGCTTGAGGGTGTCCTCGAAGGTGTCCAGCACGGACTTCCATTCAGTTTGCACCTTGGCGATGGGGGCGAGGATGACGCGCTCGTCTTGTGAGTGCAGGTAGTTGATCATGATGGCGGCATGGGCTTGTTCCTCGAGGAACTGCACCTTGTACCAGTGGGCGATGCCTTTGAAGCCTTTGGCGTAGATATCCTGGGCCATGCTCAGGTAGAGGTACGCCGACCACATTTCGGCGTTGATTTGGTCGTTGATGGCCTTTGCTAATTTCTTGCTAATCATTTTTTTAATTTAAAATTTAGAATTTTGAATTTAGAGATTCTTGACGAGTCTCCCTCTAAATTCAAAATTATTAATTACTCAAAATATCTCTTATAAAGTCCTTCAAATCCTTTGCCGTGGCGGGCTTCGTCTTTGGCCATCTCATGGACGGTGTCGTGGATGGCGTCGAGGTT
>CACZQL010000023.1 GCA_902783365.1 uncultured Bacteroidia bacterium
ATATCCTCAGAAGGAAATCGAGTATAACTATGAAAATTACACGACACAGGTTTCCAAGATGCAGCATGGCGACACAAGGCTGACCAAAGTGTGGTGGATGGAGTAAGAGTTGGCCGTTAGCAGTTGGCAGTTGAAAGTTAATTATTAACATTGATCCCCCTCGATCTTCACCAGTCTAAAACAAAAACTTTTGTTGTTGTAAGTTTAGAACGATTTTTGTTTATATTTGCATCAGAAACACAAAGCATCATGGCAGAATTGATTGAAATGGATTTTTGGGGTTGGCTGATAGCGACCATCCTACTCATCATCTGGGGAGTCAAAGCTTACCGGAGCAGCAAAGGATATTGGGGAAAAAGAGATATCAAGCGATGCGAAGAGGAGCAACGGAAATTAGACCAGTGGTGTGCTGAAAACATGAAGGATTGGAAAATAGATGACTCCATAAAAGAATAGCGGCCTGTTTGCTTCTGTCACTATTAACATTGATCCCCCTCAATCTTCACCAGTCTAAAACAGAGTACTACGTACTCCAAAAATGCCCGCTGTTCGTTTGGTGTTATCCGCCTGATATTCAAAAAAGATAGGAGGCGTATCAAAAAAATTCGTATTTTCGCGTTTGGTACGCGAGCGGCAAAGGCAGGTACGCGAAAAACGCGAGAAATTACGCGAGAGGTGTGAGGCCGGAGCCGAACAAGTAATTTACCAACCCGCGAGGAAAAACGCTACTCGCACAAAATTTGAGAAAAATAATGGACGCAAGGAAAGACAACGAACAAACAAAAGCCAAGTTCCCGCCAAAGGAAGACGAGTTTATGGAAATCCACTGGGGAGAAACTCCGCTCGGTGGAGACCTTTCCATCGGCTATTTCTACGACAAAGATGGGAACCACTGCACCCGTGAGAACATGGCCTACATGGACATCGTGATCTATACGAAAGACGGCCAGTATGTCAACTCGGTATGCGGTAAGAACCCCTACAAATAGCGTTGACCTTTTCCGAGGCTCTTAGTAAGTTCGTGGAGGTAGCGTTCCCTGTTCGGACAAACCATTTCATTGATCCCCCTCAATCTTCACCAGTCTAAAACCTTCATTACACAAAACAGTAGTAATCAATGATTTACATCTATTTTCACTCAAAAAAACTCTATGAAATTTGGTATTTCTGGCTATTTCTTCTCTTTTTTTCCATCCTGTTTTGAGCCAATATAATGATAGGCCAACTCCGCTTGCTGGTCTGCAACTATTATGATGCTGACTCGACCAAACGGAAGCAACTTCTCCATCACCCCCTCTTATGCATCAACGCATTCCCCAACGTTGCACAATAGCGCACATACATCGTCGTGTAAAGCTTCGAAAAACCATCTTTCAACAACTCCTTCACAAAGCCATCACGAAGACTTCTCCGCTGCTTACTACGAATCACAAAATAATACATCACGCTTCAACGACAAATAAAACAATTCCAACAGGCCTTCTTCACCTCCTTATCTACCTCCTTCTTCCCCGACTCATATAATTCAAATACCCTTTTATCAACAAAAGGTCGATACGGCTCCATCATGTCATCTGCCAATGGAAGTGCCTTCCACCCACTCCAACCCGAAGTTGTAAAACACCATTGAATAGCCCAAAGTGTCACCATTGGATTCCTCCACGTATAGGCCAATGCTGCGGTCTGGAAGGACGCAAAGCGATGAATAGGCCGAGGCGTATGGAACGACACACTTGCTCACCGGCCATGTGAGTCCCTCGTCATAACTGACATAGACCGTCACATTCTCGCGACGGTCAGGACCAGGAAGGGAATGCAACAGAATGTCCCTCTCCCCTTGCCCATCCGAAACAGAATAACGGATAAGGTCGCCATTGCATGCCGTGGCCACAAGGTCGCTCCAAGCAGCCGTCTCAGGCCTCCAGGTCAACCCTCCGTCCTCAGAGAGGTTGTACCAACGCTCCCCCTCATGACGGATGCTCATCAGAATGCGACCATCACTGAGCTCCACCACCTTGGCCTCATCACCACGTTGCGAAGCTCGACCGGAAAGCTGCCACGTCTCACCATTGTCGTCAGAATAAACCACATAGTTGCAAGCCGCCCACTCCTCGGTGTCACGCACCGCCAACACAAACATGATGCGCCCCGTAGAAGTCAACAGCCCATTGCCAGATGCGAAAAAAGCCGACCACCAGGTGCGACTCACCTCGTTCCCACATCTCGCACCATAAAGCATATCAGTGATGTCCTTCGGCGCTGTCCAAGTCTGACCGTTGTCGTAACTCCGGGCGATATACGTGCGTAACGGGTTCTCCGGCCTCCCCTGCCAAAAACCACATCCCCCCACAAACGCGGCCAAAAGCCCTCCCTCATCGTGCGTGTGAACCAAAGCGCAATCGCCATATCCCTTCCCTACTCCCTGGCCTTCCACCAAAGTGTATGGCTCACTCCAAGTACGACCTCCGTCAACACTCCTATTAATCAAAATGTCAATGTCCTCAGGCAAATCCGCGTCGTTGAACTTGCGCTTGTCGGTGGCCACCACCAAAGAGCCATCCTTGGCTGTGATGATGGCGGGAATACGGTAATTCGTTGACCCATAATCGCCCGGACGATATAACACCGTGCGCAGACAAATGGAATCGCAACCCTGAGAAGCCGGTTGCACTGACTGGTTGGCGTTGTTGCAAGCACTGAAAAGGACACAAAACAACAACAATACTAAGCTATTAATAGTTTTCATGGTATATTTTTTCCGCAAAGGTAATAATAATCTGGAAAAAGTTTAACTTTGCGACGAACAAATACAAATCCTCATGAAAAAAACAATACGCTATTTCCTTGCCATTCTGATGGTGCTTTCTTTCACCCAGTGTAACTTCAAAAACAAAGACAATAAAGGCGAATCCGAATCAACGGAAACCACTCTCAATAATACCCAACAACAAAAAGAGGCATCACCCGAATTCCTTAATAACAAAGCAAGCTTGGTGGAGATGATTGCCGTGTTAAGAGACGGGTATGACTGCGACACGATTGACAAAAAACTCAAGGCCATTTCCGACAAGTATGCAGGCGTTACCTACCAAGAAAATGAGAAAATCAGGGACGATGAAAAAGAAGAAATCATGAAATTATACAATGAGTTCGCAACGGTGGCAGAAGAAAAAGCCAAGGAACTCGGTTGTAAATAACAGATTCTTAGAAACCAACTCTCATTCGTCCACCACACTCGCCACCGTCATGTCGCCCGTGACGTTGACCACCGTGCGCAACATATCCAAGGGACGGTCTATCCCCAAGATGAGCGCCAACCCCTCGATGGGAATGCCCACCGAGTCCAACACAATCATCAGCATCACGATGGAGCCGCCCGGAATGCCTGGCGTGCCAATGGACGAGATGGTGGCCGTGGCCAAAATCAAAAGCATCTGACCGAAAGTCAAGTCCAAACCCAACACCTGCGCCAAAAACACCGCCGCCACGGCCTGGTAACAGCTGGTACCGTCCATGTTGATGGTCACCCCCACCGGCAAGACAAACGATGAGACTTCCTCGGAGACCCCCAAGTGCTTCTGCGTCCGCTCCATGGTCAACGGCAAGGTGGCCGCACTGGAACTCGTGGAAAACGCCAACATCTGCACCGGAAAGGCCGCATGGATAAACTGCTTCCAGGTCTTTTTCGTGAACAGCTTCAATATCAAAGGATACACCATGAAGATAATCACCGCCAAGGCCGCCGTCACCGTCAAGGCATACATGCCCAAGGCGGAGAAGATGCCAATATCACCCGAATAGGACACCATCAAATCCGCCATCAGGGCAAACACCCCAATGGGCGCAAAGGCCATGATGAAGTCTATCATCTTTAACAACACCAGATTCAACTGGTTGAAAAACCTCACCACCGAACCCGCCTTGGTGGTTCCCACACACACGACGGCAACCCCAAACAGCAAGGCGAAGAAGATGATTTGCAACATCTTGGAGTTGTCGCCAAAAGCATTGAAGGCATTTTCGGGGACGATATCCACCAAAAACTGCAAGGGCGACTCGTCCTGCACCTGCTGCATCGCCTCCTCCTTCTGGGCCACCGTCTCCTCGTAACGTTGCATGAACTCCGTCTGCTTGTCCTTGGGGAAAAGCAGACCAGGCTTCACCACGCTGACCATACCCAGTCCCACACTGACAGCCAAGACCGTAGTGCAAACATAAATCAATATCGTCTTCAGTCCTATGCGTGAAAGGTTCCGAATGTCCTTCAGGTTGATCACACCGATGATGAGCGACACCAGCACCAAGGGTACGGCAATCAGCTTCAGCAAATGAAGGAAGATGGTGCCCCAGGGGGCAATCCAATGATGGATGAACTGTTCGAAATGCAAGCTGACCCCAAGCAACCCCAAGGCGATGCCCAAAGCCATGCCAATCAAGATTTTGGCATACAAAGGCAGTTTCTTTCTATGTGTCATGGATTTACTCACACAAGTTGATTTTTCGAATTTCGGTTCCTTCGTCCGTCACGACGCGAATGAGGTACATGCCCTTGGGATAGCCTTTCAGGTTCAGCTCCACCTTGCATGAGTTGGTTTTTCTTTCTTCCAACAACACACCATTGATGCCCAACAGCTGCACGCTCAAGATATTGATGGTGGATTCGACACGGACGACATCCTTGGTGGGATTGGGAGCAATCCGCACTTCAGCGGCATGTTCGTCAACACCATAGCCCTTAAATTGGACCTGAATGGTATGGTCATCCGTCACTCGATGGAACGTGTAAGACTGCACGCTTCCCACATCGTTGCCATCCACAAACACTTGAAGCACGGTGCAACCCACATCGGGAGTAATCGTAAAAGCGGCGTCTTCCTCTCGCTCTACAGTAATGATGCCGTCCGGCGTGATGGTACCTCCCAAGCTGGCCGAGGCGTTGATGGTGAAGTATTTTCGCTCAAAGACCGCGACCAAATCACGAGAGGTTTCCACCACAAAACGATAGGGATTGTCGGTCGAAACCTGAACGCCATTCTCCAGCCAGCCGACAAAAGCATAACCCTCATTGGGTTGTGCAGTCACGGTGGCCATTGATCCAATTTCATACAAGCCATCTCCAGCTGTTGTCCCAGTCTCCGCATTATAGGCGACGGCTTCCACCCTTGCCAAAGAGACGGAATAGCTGACCGGTGTTGCGCATTCCACCCCTTGATAGGACGACCACACTTTGTAGTTCCAGTCGCCAGGAGCAAGATTGTGGTCCACGTAGGAGCGTCCGTGCCATCCAGAAACCACAGGGACGTCGTTGCGGGTCACCCGATACGTGAGGCCATCGTCCAACAACACCTTCATCATCCAGGAATGCCCCATGCCATGCTCATAGAATACACTCGACATTTCCGTAGCATAAAATGCCGCATCATCCAATCCCGGTCCAGCATATTCGCAAACAGCCATCACAAAGTACACATCATCCGGCGTGTTCATCACCACCCAAACATCCCGCGTAAATTCCAAAGGATAGGGAGTATCGAGCATCATGTCACACCAACCAACTCCCTCCAAATCGAAGGTTTGCTGGGCCATCACCTCGGTCACACCCTCGTTGTTTCCCCGACAGACATTCAGGGTATAGGGGCCTGACTGTGTGACATACAGACTGACGCCTTTGATGTCATAGCCACCGTAAGGCCTCAGCATTTCAGCTGGATAACGTTGTCCCCAGAAAGTGGATTTGGGGTTCAAAGGACCGAATCCGTATGACTCGAGATAAGGTCCGGTGCCGTAAGCCAACGTGTCGTGCATGAGGGATGGCATATCCCAATGGAGGGTGAGGCTGTCGCCTGCCACCGTCGCAGCAAGTGCGGAGGGCATGGAGGCGGTAAACTCAAACAAGGCCTCCACCGTGTTGGACTTCCACGACCTGTTACCGTTACTCGCGATGGCTTTGAGATAGTACTCATGCGTTCCATAGCTCATGGTGACATCGCAATAAGTGCCTGTCGTCACGCCCGTGGCAATGAGCTCGTCATCACGATAGACATTGCACGACACCGCTCCTTGGGGCATGGTCCACGCCAGCAGCACCTGTCCTTGCACCAAGGTGGCCGTCAAGTCGTTGGGAGCAGTAATGGTGAAGATGGGAGAAATGCCTTTGACCACATAATTATTGTTGGTCTCTCCTGTCGGAATCATGGAGTTGACCGTGTAATAGCCATCACCAGATCCTCCCCATCCCCAATTGAAATGGAAATAATCCAACGCATCGTAACCGTCGCACACAAAAGCATGGAAAGACTCAAGCGACACTCCCTTATGGGGAAAGGTTGCCGCGTAACACATTGGCCTCGATGCGTTCAGCTCCGCCCTGAGCAGCGACTTCCAGGCATCATCGGAATAGTTTCGTTGAAACATCCACTCGACTGTTGGCGCATATCCGAAATAGTTGGGCAGAATCGAAACCAGCTCTGTCATCTGGCCAGCGCTCGCATCAGGTCCATAATCCATCTCCATGGAAACGCCACAATGGTACATCAATGTGGCAACGGCCTGTTTCTCAACCTCCGGGCTGGACTCCCCCACTCGCATCGGCATGTGGTCCCAGTCGTAGGTGGCCGTGCCGAAGTTGGCAGCCAAGGCACCGTATTCGGGGTGGTTATATGAATGGGAGCCTATGCCGTGATTCGGGAACTCCCAGTATTTCATCACCTGAGCCATCGCTGTCGCCGCGCAACCAGTCGGGCATCCCCCGGGGCAATAAAGGTTGTATGGATTGTTTTGGTCCCATTGGGTCATCACCATGGGTTCCACAACGGTGCGGTTCACCACGGGCAGTCCGCGTCCACTCCTAAGGGAATCCCATTGCTCACGAACCTGTTCGGAGGCCTGAGTGCCTTTCTCCATAGCAGCTTGAATGTTCTCATTGATTCCCGTCAGCCATCCTCTCAAGTTGTCATTTATCGACGCCGCATCAAAACAACGCTCATGCGAATAGCCGATGATCGGCATCACCACGTCGTCATCCGCGACAATCACAAAACTGTGGTCGCCGTTGAACACATAGAGATGCTCGAATGGAACCGCTACGTCCGTTACGGACTGTTTCAAGAAAGTGGCCGCCACCCGCGAAGCTTCCTGAAGGCTCACGGGTGTGGCATGGACGGAAAAAGCCAAAAGCAGAAGGCACCAAGTCAGCGTCGCTTTCGATTTCATAAGGCAAGTGCAAGTGTTCAGTTTCAGTCAGATATCATCAAGGGACGGGAGACGACTTCCTCATCGGTGGTGATGCGAACCAGATAAAGGCCCTTGGCGAGGTCGCCTAAAGGTAGTTCTTCCGAAGTGGCGTTCCCTTGACGTTGTTTCACCCGACGCCCATCGGGAGCAAACAACTCAATCATGCGAATGACGGATTGGGCCTCGATGCGCACTTGGTCCTTTGCCGGGTTGGGATAGACGTTAAGTTGCAACGAAGACAACTCATTTGTTTTCACGCTGGTGGTATCGGTCACGATGACTTTCACATCATCGACGAACCAGTCGAAGGCCAGCCATTCGCCGAAGGAGTTATAGCCACGGAACCCAATCTTGATGTTCCGGCCCATGTACTCATCCAAATTGATGGAGATGGGCTGGTCGTAAGCATTGATTTGTCCGTAAGGCATGTCGGCGGCATCCCATTTGTCCTCCCAAGTACCGTCATAGGTGTCATACACACGCACCACGAAATGGTCGTAGCCGTCGGTGCCGTACTGCACCCAGGTCCAGAACTCCAACACGGTGGGTCGCGTGATGCTCAGCACCGGCGTAATGAGGGTTTGGTCTTGGGCCATCGGCTCTTCGGTGTCGTCCCATTCCAGCACCGCTTGTTTGTTGCCGCCGTGGGGAGCTACCACAAAATCATGCTCATAGTAGTCGGTGTAATACACCGTTCCTTGGAAAGACCAATCCCACCAGGTGGGGTTGCCGGAGGTGGTCCAACCCTCGGGTGGTCCGAAGAGGCTGCATTCCTCGAAGGTCTCGTACAGCAGGGGACGATGGTAATCCCAACGGATCGGAATCTCCTCCGAAAGGGCGCTGTTGCCCAACACATCCGTAAGTTGGACGGTCATGGTGCCGTATGTATGGTTAATCTGAGCTGGAATGGTGGCGCAATAGTTATAGTTTCCCCTATCCTGTTTGTCCGAACGGGTAAAGGTCAAGTCGTGCGTCACGCCCCAGATGGAATAGGTGGCCGCCAGAGTGGCGGGCATGTCGGAGGCGTCGTGCAGGCGCAGGGTCAGCTCCATGTCAGTGTCGGCATATTGCTGGTTGCCAGTGATGGACACAATGGTGGGCGGATCGTTGTCGATGGAGGTGGTGTTGATGGTGATGTCATCGAGATAGAGGTTCCAGCCGTAGTCGCTGACACCTTCGAAGATGATGAAACCGTAACCCGTCGGGCTGTTGAAGGTGAAGGAGTACTCGTACCAATCGTCCACATCGGCCACCACGGGCTCCATGAAAGTGCAGCGATGGATGGTGCCCAGCAGTTCGCCGCCTTCCGACTTGGGCTCAGTGTTGTAATACACGTTGAAGCGGTCGGCGCGGTTGATATTGGGGTTGCTGTTTCGGAATACCCAGAAATTGACGAGGTTGTCGGTAGGATTCAGCGTAAGTTTGGGCGAAACCAAGTCGGCGGAATGGCCTGCGGCATTGGTATAGGTATAGAACCGGGCCATGTATTGGCTGCCTTCGTGAGGCATGGCCGAGGGCGTGGAGCCTTCGGCTATCTGGTCGAAGGCATAGCTACCGCTAATGATGTTGTTTTGCCATCCGAAAGGCGGGAAAGCCCCCTCGAAGCCTTCCTCCAAAGGATAACTATTGACGGGCTCCAAAGCAGTCACTTCAAACTCGGTGTTAAAAGCCTCGCCTGAATGGTTGGAGACCACATCAAAGGTGACATGCACCACCTCGTTGTTATTCAGGTTCATCGGGAGTGTGACCTTGGCCATCAAGTCGGCGGAACTATTGTAAGGCACAGTGACCTCATTCACCGGGGAGCCATCGAGAAAGATTTCAGGGGTCAACGTTCCGTGATTGACGAAATGATACGTGTCGCTCTCGTTGCCAGTATTGTGAAGCCTGAAGCGCAGGAATGCCGGCTCGCCGAAATAGACCGCGGTGTCGGGGGTGAGCGATTCTATCGCAAAATTGTATTGGTTGGTCTGCTCAATAATGACATCGTCAATGGAGAGATACCACGGCATGTTGGTGGCCACGCTGTGGAAGCCCACATAGAAAGCGCCTGAGGAGGGCGCTTGGAACACCGCGGAGGCCTGTTCATACTCCTCGTTATCGACAATGAACTGTGGCACTACTGTGACTGCCATGGCGGAGGGATCCGCACTGGCTCCGGCTTTCACTTCCAGGTCGAAGTGATCGACATGCCAGGTGGCGTACCAGAACGAGACGCGATAATAGGCGTTTGCCGTCACGTTGATCTCTTTGTAGATCCACACGTCGGTGTTGTAGGTGGCATACATATACCAGTCGCCGGTATGCGGCTTCCTTCCACGGGCCTCATTGTCGTCGGGGATGGTGATGCCGGCTTTCCAACCGTTGTCATCGCAGATCCATCCCACAGGGGCCTGACCTACCGTATTTCCATCTTCAAAAGTCTCGTTGACAAGCACTTGGGCATACACGCCTCCAGCTAAGAAGCTCATCAGCAGTAGTGTAAACAATCTTTTCATGGCATTTTATTTTGTTGTTAAGTGCCACAAAAATATGAAATGTTTCAGATTAAGAGAAACTTTTTCTGAAAAACTAATCCCTATCTCGTTCTTCGAATTTCATCAGCCACCTCTTCCGGTACTGAGATATCATGATTTACCATTCTTTCTGAAGCCACAATCCCAACACAGGGTCTGCCAATTTAAGTTCTTTGCCTTCCTTGACAATCAAGTCTTTCTCCATCAATGCTTTCTTAACGATGGACACATTGGCCGAAGAACCAAGTTTGTATTCTTGAATGACTTTGGCCGATGAAAAACCCGAGTATATCCCATCAGAAATCGCTTTGAGAAAGTTCATTTGATAGGCGGTCAGGTTCTCTGTCTTACTCTCAAACAAAACACTACCTTGAGCAATCAATTCTTGCAAAGCGTCAAAAAGAATGCTTTCCGTGACTTTGGTTTCGGTTCGCTGGAATACATACCATGACAATTGCTGAACGTATGAAGAGTTGCCGTCAACTTGACCAACAATCCATGCAGCCTGCTTTTTGGTGATGGCCTTGTCAGTCATTTGGAATTTTCCAGTAATGTATTTTACCCAGTATTCTGTTGGAATGCGTTGCAGATAGATGATATCACCGAATTTGTAGAAAGGTTTGGACTCGTCGTCAAACAAGGCTTCCATCATGTGCTTTCGGCTTCCGAAAAGACAGTATGAGGTGAGTTCTTGATGTTGCCATACAGAACGCAACTCCGTTTGGAATCGCACGGTTTCAGGATAGCTGCCTATTTGCTGAAATTCATCAATACATACAACCACCCGAAAGCCTTTGCGATTGGCGATTTTTTCCGGCAGTTGAAGCAAATCTTCCATAGAACGCTCCTTCGGTGAAAGATTGAGTTTCAAGGACATCTCATTTGTCGGATCGGGTGAGGCATTGATGCCGAAACTGAAACGTCCGAGAAACGTCTTGGCATTTTCTAACCACTCATTTACCTTGGTGGCAGTCTGAGACAGCACAGCTGAGGCAAAACGTTCACAAAAGTCTTCCTTACAACGGCATCGCTGCACATCAACATAGACAATTTTAAGTTTCTCATTCTCAACAAGTCCTTTTACTTTCTTCACCAAAGAAGTCTTACCCCACCTGCGTGGCGAAACAATAAAGGTGTTCACGCCGTACTGGAAGTTCGATACCAATTTGGCGGTTTCGTTTTCTCTATCAGTGAAAGCCTCACCGCTCACTGTTTTTCCAAATATGAAAGGAGTATTCATGGCACGATATGTAACAAACCACTTAGTAATAATTCACTTACTAATAAACTACTTAGTAATAAAATTATTGCAAAAGTAGAAAGATTTTTGTTTCCATGCAAA
>CACZQL010000024.1 GCA_902783365.1 uncultured Bacteroidia bacterium
ACGTATAACATTGAGCCATTCTCCCTTGCCCTTGGCGATGGCCACGACACAAAAATCAGTTCAGACAATCTCAAAATCAGGGTTGTCAGTCAGCAAGACCGGGACAGCATCTATAACATTGTGGAGCAAATGCCGGAATTTCCCGGAGGTGTGGCTGAAATGATGACCTATCTCTCAGGAAACATCAAATATCCTGAAGAAGCCAAGGATAAAGGCATCAGCGGCAGGGTGTTCATCGGCTTTGTCATTGAAAAGGATGGTTCTGTCAATCAAGTCAAGGTGATGAAAGGCATCGGGGGTGGCTGCGACGATGAAGCGCTCCGTGTGGTGAAGGCCATGCCCAAATGGAAGCCAGGTATGCAAAAGGGCAAACCGGTTCGTGTAAGCTATATGCTTCCCATCACTTTCAAACTGGATGAGGGCGACAAGTCACCGGAGGAGGACGTGGAACATGCCCTGGAAAAGGCAAAAAAACCTAACAAAGATGGTGTTTATCAAATTGCTGAGACGATGCCGGAATATCCCGGAGGGGTGGATGGCTTGAGGACTTATGTCCAGGAAAACCTGAGCGTGCCCGAGAAGTACAAACAAATGGATACCAAGGCGGAATACCGTGTCTTCGTTCAATTTGTAGTTGCCGAAGATGGCTCTATCACCAATGTTGAGTTGCTAAAGCCGGAGCCTTCCAAAAAAGATTTGAACGATGAGGCTGTTCGCGTCGTCAAAGGCATGCCGAAATGGAAACCTGGAACAGTGGATGGCAAACCCGTCAAGGTGAGATACACGCTGCCGGTTCTGTTTAAGCTCGGAAAATAATAAGGTTGGGACGCAAAATCTTGCGTCCCAACTTGTTTTCGTTGTTTTTTTGTGTATATTTGCTGACAAATCAATACAAAAAAACATCATGAAAAAACGTTTTTACATGCTTCTCGTCATGCTGCTGGGTTGGGCAGGAATGACGAACACCTTTGCCGATGAATACTTCCAGATAGGCAATCTTAACTACAAACTGGATGGGAACGGGGAAGTGACCTTGTTGGGCCATGAGGATGGCACCGAGGCGCAAGGCTACTTGCAGATACCCGATGTGATTGAATACGGGTTCCATACCTACACGGTGCTTCACATCGCTAACAATGCCTTTAGGGATTGCTATGGACTCGTCGGCAATCTTGTGCTGCCCGCTTCTGTGAGGACCATCGGGGATTATGCCTTTTACGGTACAGGGTTTACCGGGGAACTATCGCTTCCCCTTGCCTTGAGGTTCATAGGTGCTTATGCTTTCAGCAGTATTGGTCACTATGTTGGTGAAGCTTTTTTAAATTTTTCAGGCGACCTCAATCTTCCGAGTTCGGTGACCTCGATAGGTGACGGCGCATTCGAGTCCTCGGGCTTTGACGGAGTTCTGACCATTGGGAGCGGGATGCAAACCATTGGCGCTTTTGCTTTCAGTAACACGGGCTTCACAAGGGTGAATTTCAATGCAACGAATTGTGTCTTCATGGGGGATGATGGTTCGGGACTAAACTACTCTAACGAAGTTTTCCATTGGTGCGATCATCTTACCACGGTGCATTTTGGCGCTGGAGTGCAAAACATCCCTCCCTGTGCTTTTTACGGCACCAATTTGCAAGGGTCTTTGACCCTGCCCGAGGGTTTGGTTTCGATAGGAGCCCACGCTTTTGAATCTCAACACGGACTTACAGGCGAGCTTGTCATCCCCAATTCCGTGACTACGATAGGCGAGCGGGCCTTCGGTTTTTGCACGGGATTCACCGGCAATCTGACCTTGGGGAACTCCCTGACCACGATTGGGGAGACAGCCTTCGCTGGTTGCACTGGTTTCAGCAGTTTAACCCTGGGGAATGCTGTGACCACCATCGAAGAATACGTCTTTCTTGGTTGCACGGGATTCACGGGCGATTTGGTCATCCCAAACTCTGTTACAACCATTGGATACGAAGCTTTCAAAAACTGTACTGGCTTCAATGGTCATCTGATTCTTGGAAACTCCCTGACGGAAATAGGGTATAATGCCTTCCAATACTGCAGTGGTTTCACCGGGGAGTTGGTGATTCCCAACTCCACGGTGTTGATTCAAGATGGTGCTTTCTTCAATTGCAGTGGTTTCACCGGTTCTCCTTCTTTGGGAAATAATGTGACGAAGATAGGCATAGGGGCATTTGCCGGTTGCACGGGCTTCACGGGTGACTTGGTGATCCCCAATGCTGTGACATCCATAGAAAGTACGGCTTTCTTGAACTGTACCGGCTTCACGGGTGACTTGGTGATAGGCGATGCTGTGACCACCATTGGATCCGATGCATTTAATCATTGCGGTTTCACGGGGAACTTGACCATCGGCATGTCGGTGACAGAGATTGGCTCTGCTTTCCAATACTGCACGGGTTTGTCCTCCATCACCGTGTTGGCCGAGACACCGCCTTCTATCAATGGTTATACTTTTTCCTATCTTCACAACAGCCTTCCTGTCGTGGTGCCTTGCGGTTCGTTGAGTGCCTACCAAAGTCACTGGGCATGGGACGATTTCACCAACCTCCGTCAAAGCTGCCTGCTCTATTCCCTCAACCCCGACAACACTTCCGTCACCGTGACCGGACCCGCCGATGGTACGAGCACGAATGGACCGGTCATTATCCCCAGCACCGTCGTCATTGACAGATCGTCCTACCCCGTGACCGCCATCGGCGACTACGCTTTCAATGGCTGCTCCGGCTTGACGGGCGCCCTTGTCATCCCCAACACTGTGACCACCATCGGCGCCAACGCTTTTGCCTATTGCTCCAACCTCTCGACCTTGGTGTTGGACGACGCGCTCGAAGTCATCGACGATGGGGCTTTCTATGGCTGCGGCTTCTCCGGCCAGCTCGTCCTCCCGTCGTCCGTGACCACCATCGGCGACTGGGCCTTCGGCAACGCTGGGTTCACCGGCCAACTGGTCCTCCCTGAGTCGGTGACCACGTTGGGCAACAGCGCCTTCCGCAACTGCCTCTTCTCCGGACACCTGAGCTTGCCCAACTCCTTGACTTCCATCGGCAGGTGGACCTTCGGCAACGACGCGGGCTTTAGCGGCCTGACCCTCGGCGATAACCTGGCCTCCATTGGCTACGCCGCCTTCTACGGCTGCTCAGGACTGTCAGGCTCCCTGACCATCCCCAACTCGGTCATCACCATCGACACCGCCGCTTTCTATAACACCTTCAGCTCCGCCGATTACCTGTCCATCGGCAACTCCGTCACCGAGATACGCTATGCCGCCTTCTATAACGACACGTTCAACGGCTTGTATATCAACATGCCGAACATCCCCGACTTGTTTGTCGGCCAAACCATGGCGGCCTTCACCGGCCCCTTGGTCATCGGCGATTCGGTGCATACCATAGGCCAAAACGCCTTCGCCTACTGCAACAACTTCACGGATCTGACCTTGGGGAACGCCCTCGAGAGCGTTGCCTACGGGGCTTTCTATGGATGTGCCGGGCTGACGGGCGACTTGACCGTCCCCGGCTCCGTGACCACCATCGGCGACTGGGCCTTCGGCAACACCGGGTTCACGGGCCAACTAACCCTTCCCGAGTCGTTGATCTCGTTGGGCAACAGCGCCTT
This sequence comes from uncultured Bacteroidia bacterium, assembly GCA_902783365.1. GTDB lineage: Bacteria > Bacteroidota > Bacteroidia > Bacteroidales > F082 > Limimorpha. Next base: position 3,628 of record CACZQL010000024.1, read on the forward strand.
CCGTAACTGCCTCTTCACAGGGGACCTCATCCTGCCCAACTCCCTGACCACCGTTGGCAGGTTTGTGTTCTTCAACGACCAAGGCTTCGGCAGTCTGACGCTCGGTAACAGCTTGACATCCATCGGTTATGCCGCTTTTGGCGACTGCTTGGGATTCACGGGTACCCTGACACTTCCCGCCACCTTGGTTTCCATGGATGAATATACTTTCCAAAATTGCAACGGCTTCACCGACATCGTTAGCTTTGCCGAGTATGCACCTTGGGTGGAGAGCAACACGTTTTACAATATAAGGCGCGACATTCCCATCCTGGTGCCTTGCGGCTCCCTCGGGAATTATCAGGGTTACTGGGGCGAGTTCACCAACATCTCGGAGATGCCCTGCCCCGTCACCCAAACCATCTCGCTCTCGGTGGGCTGGAACTGGATTTCCTCATACGTCGTCTATGACGCCAACACCCTTGCGGCCATAGAGGCGCAGCTGGAGCCCTTGGGCGGCACACTGGTCATCAAGTCGCAGAACGCCTTCGTTGTGTATGGCACACAGGGCTGGTTAGGCTCCTTGAATACGCTCGATAACAGCCAGGCATATATGATCCAGGTGAGCCAGCCCCTCGACTTGCTCATCGACGGGATACCCCTCGACGCGCTGGCACAACCCCTGACACTCTCCTTGGGTTGGAACTGGATCGCCTTCCCCCACGACACGCCGATGAGCATTGCGGCGGTGCTTGGGGATTTCACCCCCTCCGACGGCGACGTCATCAAAGGCCAACAGGGCTTCAGCACCTACAACGCCTCCGAAAATCGGTGGGTAGGATCGCTCAACACCCTGGTTCCGGGGAAAGGATATATGTATTACAAGAATTAAAAAAGGGGTCGCAAGACCCCTTTTTTAGTTGAAAGTTGAAAGTTGAAAGTGAGCCCTGTTTTTTATTTACAGGGTCTTGGACCAGGTGTCTTTCAGGGCCACGGTGCGGTTGAAGACCAGATGGCCGGGGGTGCTGTCCTTATCGACGGTGAAATAGCCGATGCGCTGGAACTGGAAGTGGTCGAGGGGTTGGGCGTCGGCCAGGTATTCCTCCACGTAGCACACGGGGCGGACCTCCAGCGAGTCAGGATTCATCATCTGCTTCATGGCTTCGAGGGAGCTGAGGCCTTGGTCTTGGAGGCGTGCCAGTTCGTCGCGGGGGTTCTCCACCTTCCAAAGGCGGTCGTACATGCGCACCTCGGCTTGGAGGCAACGCTGGCAGCTCACCCAATGGATGGTGCCTTTCACCTTGCGGTTGGCGCCCGGCATGCCGCTCTTGGTGTCAGGGTCGTATTCGGCATACACTTCCACCACGTTGCCGTCGGCGTCTTTCTTGCAGCCCGTGCACTTCACGATGTAGGCGTTCTTCAGGCGCACCTCGTTGCCGGGAGTCATGCGGAAGTATTTCTTGGGAGCATCTTCCATGAAGTCCTCTTTCTCGATCCACAGCTCACGGCTGAAGGCGATGCTGTGGCTTCCTGCGGTCTCGTCCTCAGGGTTGTTGATGGCGTCCATCTCCTCCACCTGTCCCTCAGGGTAGTTGGTGATGACGAGCTTCACGGGGTTGACCACGGCGGCCACGCGGGTGGCGGAGGCGTTGAGGTCCTCACGGATAGCGCTCTCCATCAGGGCGAAGTCGTTCAAAGCGTCGTAGGTGGTATAGCCGATCTTGTCGATGAACTTATGGATGCCACTTGGGGTATAGCCACGGCGTCGGAAGCCGCAGATCGTGGGCATTCGCGGGTCGTCCCAACCGCTCACGAGACCTTCGTTTACCAGCACCAGCAGGTTGCGCTTGCTGAGTAGGATATAATTGAGGTTCAGCTTGTTGAACTCAGTCTGGCGCGGACGGTTGTCGTCCATGTTGTCGCCTTCGCCGCGGATTTCCTTCAACCAGTCGATGAACAGGTCGTACAGGGGGCGGTGTACCACAAACTCCAGGGTACACAGGGAGTGGGTGACGCCCTCGAAGTAGTCGCTTTGTCCGTGGGCGAAGTCGTACATCGGGTAGGCGTGCCATTTGGTGCCGGTGCGGTGGTGCGGAGTATCGACCACACGGTAGATGATGGGGTCGCGGAAGTGCATGTTGGGGTTGGCCATGTCGATTTTGGCGCGGAGCACCATCTTGCCTTCGCCAATCTCACCGTTGTTCATCTTGTTGAAGAGGTCCAGCGACTCCTCGATGGGACGGTTGCGGTAGGGACTCTCTACGCCGGGCTGCGTGGGGGTGCCCTTTTGCGCGGCAATCTCCTCGGAGCTCTGTTCGTCGATGTAGGCTTTTCCTCTCTTAATCAGTTCGATGGCGAAATCCCAAAGTTGCTGGAAGTAATCGGAGGCGTAGTATTCGTTGCCCCACTGGTAGCCGAGCCATTGGATGTCCTCTTTGATGGCATCGACGTACTCCATGTTTTCCTTGGTGGGGTTGGTGTCGTCGAAACGCAAGTTGCACACGCCGCCATGCTGGGCGGCGATGCCGAAGTCGAGGCAGATGGCTTTGGCGTGGCCGATGTGGAGGTATCCGTTCGGCTCCGGAGGGAACCGGGTCTGCACCCGACCGCCGTTCTTGCCGTTGCTGAGGTCTTCTTCCACCTTCGCTTCAATGAAATTGAGCGATTTCTTTTCCGTTACTTTTTCTTCTTCAGGGTTCGTCATAAGTCAAATGAATTTGAATCAAACTGCAAAAATAAAAAAACGATTCGTATATTTGCACCAAGAAAACAAAAAAGAAAAAAATGCCTGTTTTTAACATCCGTCCCGCTCGGCCCAACGAAGCGGGTTTGATTCTTGAATTCATCAAGAAACTCGCCGAATACGAGAAGTGCTCCGATGAAGTCGTCGCCGACGAACAAACCATTTATCAATCCATTTTTGTGGAAAAGGCCGCCGAGGTCGTCTTTGCTGAAGAAGACGGCGTGGTGATAGGCTTCGCTTTGTTTTTCCACAACTTCTCTACCTTCGTGGGAAGAAAAGGACTCTATTTGGAGGACTTGTTCATCATTCCGGAGAAACGGAGTCTGGGTTACGGCAAGGCCATCCTGAAATACTTGGCCGACATCGCGGTGAAGCGCCACTGCGGTCGCATGGAGTGGATTTGCCTCGACTGGAACACCCCTTCTTTGGCCTTCTACCGTTCCATTGGCGCCTTCCCCTTGGACGAATGGACCGTCCAGCGCATGCCCGAAGACGTGGTCAAGAATTTCGCCAAGCAATAAAAAAGAAGGCGTCGCAAAAACCCGCGACGCCTTCTTACTTCTGTCTTCTGTCTTCTGTCTTCTTTAATAAGCCTTATACTTGTCCCCAGTTTTCTCGATCAAAATCTCATAGTATTCATCACTGTACTTGGGGTGCTCGCTCTTGATGGGCGTGTATTGATGGTTGGGTTGGGGCTGTTGGGCAGTGTTCAAGTTGCCGTCCATGTATTTCATGAACAGTTCATGGTAGAACTTCTTCCAGTTGTAGCACAGCTCGTCGGCTTGGGTGCAGGAGAAAGTGGTCAGCATCTTCACTTGTTCTTTGGGGTCGGCGGTAGCCTTCACCAGCTCGTCCATGGCGGGGACCAGTTCTTCGACGTAGCTGGTCTCGTATTCGTGCTGGCGTTTCTCGATTTCGGGGTGGATGTAGTTGTACTTGGTGTAGGCCCAGTTGCTCATCTGGTTGAAGATCCAGAAGGCGGCTGACTCCGACCATTCCGACATGGATCCGTTGCCTTCCCTATAGCCTTCGGGAATCTTGGTCATGCAGGTGTACATGGGGCAATACACGGTGCTGGCGGCGTCGTCAACGCCGAACCAGATGATGCCGTAGGTGTTGTAGGGACGGCATTGAGCCACAAACGAGAAGCCGGTTTGCTGGGTGGCGGTGGTACGCTCGTGGACGTAGGTGGTTTCACCGACTTTCCAGTCCATGGGACGCCAGCGGTAGGGGCAGTGGAACGGTCCGGCACCCACATCTTGCGACATGTCAAGCTCGGTGTTCTCCAAGTGGTCGCGCATGAAGTCCATCATGTCCTGCACACCCACTTTTTGGTCGGGCAGCACCCAGAGGGGCATGCGGTTGGTCGGGAAGTTGTCAGGGGTTTGAGGCTGGCCGGGTTTGTAAGGCTTCACCCGCTGGATGTCGCGTCCGGTGGCGTAGCCCCAGTATTGGTTCATGCCTTTGGTCACCTTGTTGAACATGGCCCACACACGGAGGTCGCAGGCGCGGGCGCCGCTGAAATCAACGGGGTTGTAAACGTCGGAGAACGAGAATTTCTCGTCGGGACCGTTGTACAGGTTGGCCTCCTTGGCGAAGCTGATCACGTCGTCGGCATACACGCAGTCGATGCTCTTGTCGGTCAAGACCTTGTCGATGTTCTTGTAGGTGATGCTGGTTTTGTTTTTCGAAGCCAGGGGGAAGGTGGTGATGCGGGCCTGGTTGGCGTGGCCGCTCACATAGCCGTCGGGGATGCGGCGGGCTACCCACACGGCGCCTTTGTGCTGCGGTCCCTTGCCAATCATCTCAAGGATCCAGCACTCTTCGGTGTCGGCGATGGAGAACGACTCACCCTCGCTCACATAGCCGTAGTTATATACCAGGTCAGCCATGTTCTTGATGGCCTCGCGGGCGTTCTTGGAGCGTTGCAAGGTGATGTAAATCAAGCTTCCGTAGTCGATGATACCTTGGCCGCCATAGAGGGCTTCGATGCCTCCGTAGGTGGTCTCGCCAATGGCGACCTGCCATTCGTTCATGTTGCCTACCACGTTATAGGTGGGACCCACCTCCGGAATCTTTCCGAGGAAGGCGCCGCCATCCCAGTCATAGACATCGCGCATCGTGCCGGGGGCATGGTTGAGGGCGGGATAGTAGTACAGCTCCCCATAAAGCACATGGGAGTCGGCGGCATACGAGATCATGCAGGAACCGTCTTTGGAAGCTCCTTTGGTGATTAAAAAGTTGGTGCAGGCACTGGCTTCTCCGATCGCGAAAACCAGCAAGGCTGCCATCAGTACGAAACGTAATTTCTTCATATAGTAGCTGTTTTGTTGTTTGTAATCCTGTTAACCGTACAAAAGTACCAAAAAAAGTCCAATGTTACATCTGAGAACGCAAAAAGTAATCCTTTACCTGCTCACGGTCGCGTTCCAATTGGGCCTTCAAAGCCTCCAACCCGTTGAATTTCACTTCGTCACGGATCCGTTCCAGAAACTCCACCTTCAGCGTTCTCCCATAAAGATCACCTTCAAAGTCAAAAATATTCACCTCGATTTTAAGTGGAAAGTTGAAAGTGGAAAGTGGAGAGTTAGCCTGCGGTAGCAACTTTCCACTTTCCACTTTCCACTTTCCACTTTCCACCAGGTTCTGTATCGTCGGCCTCATGCCCGTGTTGGCCATGGCCTGATACACTTTGCCATCCACTTCGGTTCGGCAGGCATAAACGCCTGGGTTGCCGATCATGATGTATTCGTTGGGGAGGTCGAGGTTGGCGGTCGGGAAGCCGAGGGTGCGTCCAATTTTGTTGCCGTTGACCACCTCGCCGGTCACAGAGTAGGGATAGCCCAACAGCTGGTTGGCCAAGGCCACGTTGCCGGTGGCAAGGGCGTTGCGGATTTTGGTCGAGCTCACCGACACATTATTAATATATTGGGCTTCCACCTGCACGGTCTTGAATCCGAACTGGCCGCCCAGGCGGTTGAGCATCTCAAAGTCGCCAATGCGGTTCTTCCCGAAATGATGGTCGTAGCCCACCACCATCACCGAGGGATGGATGCGGTCGATGATGTATTCTTTGATGAACACCTCCGAGGGGGTGCTGGCGAACTCCTTGGTGAAAGGGATGATGACGACATGGTCGATGCCGAACTCCTCGAATTTTTTCAATTTCTCCTCCTGGGTGCAGATGAAGCGCAAGGTCTCCGTGCCAATTTGCAGCACCTGGCGGGGATGGGGGTGAAAGGTCACCACCACGGTCTCGCCCCGCACTTCTTGCGCCATCTTCTTCATCTCCTTGAAAATGGCTTGATGTCCTAGGTGTACCCCGTCGAAGGTGCCGATGGTCACCACGGCATGGGGGATGTCACGAAGGAGGGCAATATTGCGTATTACTTTCATAAAATGTTCTCGATGAGATACTTGGCGATTTGCACCGCATTGGTGGCGGCGCCTTTTCTAATATTGTCGCTGACGACCCAGAGGTTCAGGCCGTTCTCCACGCTGAAGTCCCTGCGGATGCGGCCCACGAACACCTCGTCCTTGTCGTAAGCGGTGATGGCCATGGGATAGACGTTGTGGGCGGGGTCGTCTTGCACCACGATGCCGGGGTAGTGCTCCAACAGGCGCCGTACTTCATCCAGCTCAAAAGGCTTGTTGAACTCGACATTGACGGCTTCGGAGTGCCCTCCGGTGACTGGCACTCGGCACACGGTGGCGGTGATGGCGATTTGTGGCGCCCTAAGGATTTTGCGGGTCTCGTTCACCAGCTTCTCCTCTTCGGTGGTGTAGCCGTTCTCACAGAAGTCACCGCCGTGGGGCAGGACGTTGCGGTAGATTTGGTGAGGATAGGCGGGAGGTGAGAGGTGAGAGGTGAAAGGTGAGAGGTGAGAGGTTTCCGATTCCTCGCGGTTCAGTTGGTTGATGCCCTTGAGGCCGCTGCCACTCACGCTCTGGTAGGTGGCGATAACCAAACGTTTGATGTCGAAGGCCTGATGCAAGGGCGCCAAAGCCAACACCATTTCGATGGTGGAGCAGTTGGGGTTGGCGATGATGTGGGTGTCCTTGGTGATGGTGTCGGCGTTGATCTCGGGCACTACCAATGGAACGTCTTTCTCCATGCGCCATGCCGAGCTGTTGTCAACCACATAGGTGCCTTGTTCGGCAAACAAAGGGGCATATTGACGCGCCGCGGAGGCTCCGGCGGAGAAAATGGCGATGTCGGGACGGGCGGCGATGGCCTCCTCCACGCGCACCACCTGATGGACCTTCCCCTGGAACTCGATGGCTTTCCCCACCGACCGTTCCGAGGCGGCAACAATCAATTCATCTATCTCAATGTGCTGCTCATCAAGCACTTGAAGCATTTTTGACCCTACCAAACCGGTAGCTCCTACAACGGCAATTCTCATAGATTCCTCCTTATTCTATTAATGTTGCAAAAATAGAAAAAATTCCGATATGTTGTTCTTTTTCTGAATTTTAGAAAATATTTATATGTATATTGAAAAAAACATAATAAAACTACTTGACATTTTTAAAAAACGTTGTATCTTTGCAGAAAATTGTCCGAGCATGAGGTTCTGTTTACGCATCATATTAATGATTTTTGTGTTTTGGCTGCCCTGTGCAGCGGAAGCCCAGGTTGTGGAGGACTTCTCCGATGGTAACTTCACGGAGAATCCTTCATGGCTTGGTGCTGACTCCTGCTTCAAGGTCAACGCCAACGGACAGCTTCAGTCGGACGCTTCGGAGGCGGGCACTGCTTTCCTCTCAGTGCCTTTCTCAGCCTGTCAAAGTATGGAGTGGCGTTTTTGGATTCGTGAGAATTTCAGTCCCTCCAAGAACAACTACAGCGATGTGTATCTGGTTGCCGATACCTTCGCGCTGGAATCGGTGGGTCATGGCTATTTTCTCCGTTTTGGTGCGGCTGGCAGTCTTGATGCCATTGAGCTATACCGCAAGGATGCCTCGGGGGAACAGCTCCTCTGCCAAGGTTCTGAAGGCCATATCGCCGCTCCTTTTAAAATGGGGGTCAAGGTGCTTTGCGATGCGGCTGGCCACTGGTCCGTCTATACCGACGACGAGTGTCTTGGGATGTATGCCATCGAGGCGGAAGGCGACGACAATGCCTATCCCAGAGAGGGCTTCTTCGGCTTTCTGCTTCAATACACCTCCAGCAATGCGAAGAAGTTCTATTTTGACGACATCTATGTGGGGCCTGAAGTCATCGACACCATTCCGCCCAACCTTATTAATATAGAGACTCTTGATGATCGGCATCTCCTGCTGTGCTTCGATGAGCCTCTCGGGCCTTCGGCGCTGGTTCCGGAACACTATTCCGTGGAGCCAGGGGTGGGGGCTCCCGACTCGGTGGCTTTCGGCGACCGGCCATCCATCGTGATACTCACCTTCTCTCTTCCTTTTCAAGAGAATTTTAGTTATACCATAAATCTTACGGGTGTTGGGGATCTGTCCCATAATATGATTGGCATAAATAATAGTTTTTGGTTCATTCATCCTTCAGAAGAGGATGTTGTCATAAATGAAGTCATGGCAGACCCCTCACCCGTCGTGGGTCTTCCCGAATGGGAATACCTTGAGCTGTTCAACACGCAAGATTTCCCCATTGATTTGAAAGACTGGATTTTGACGATAGGAACCACATCGAGACAGTTTTCCTCAGTCATCATTGAGCCCATGGGTTATTTGATCGTTTGCAAGGACGATGCGGTACCAGAACTCTCGTTTTATGGCAATACGTTCTCCTTCCCCTCCTTGGCCATTGCCAATGCGGGTGCCACCCTGCGGCTTTTTTCGCCCGACGAGACCCTTATCTCTGAGGTGGCTTTCAACGACACTTGGTACCATGATGCCTCAAAAAAGGACGGTGGCTGGTCGCTCGAACAAATTGATCCGTTCAATCCTTGCGCCGGGACTCGCAACTGGTCGGCTTCCATCGATCCCTCTGGCGGTACTCCTGGAAGGGTCAATTCCATCAATGCTCCCAATGCGGCATTTCCCAGCGTACAACATTCCAGCATGTTGGGCGACAACATCCTCTTCCTTTGGTTCGATCAACAGATGGATCGTGCCAGCCTCTCCGAGGCTTCGCATTACTATGTGAAGGAGCTGGGTCTCTATCCCTCGGAGGTCGTGGTCAACCCCAACGATGCCAGCAATGTGGAGCTGATATTTGGGTTCCATTTCGAGGAAGGGGTTCTCTATACCTTGATTATCAATGACGTGGCTACTTGTAGCGGTATTATGATAGAACCGGATACGCCTACTGGCTTTGGCGTACCTAACATGGTTGGGAAAGGGGAGGTGCTCCTCAACGAAATTCTGTTCGATCCCGTCAGCCCCGGAGTGGACTATGTGGAGTTGTACAACTGTTCCGACAAGACGTTCGACCTCATGGAGCTGAAACTGGGCGCGATCAAGGAACACTTCCCCAATCCTGCTGACACTACCCTGAAGGAAATCTCCGGACAGAGCCGCCTGTTCCTGCCTCATACTTATCTGTTGCTCTCCACCGACGGCCTGTTGGTGGCGGGGCAGTATGAATGTGTTCCCGATGATTACATCGATATGCCGGCCTTTCCTTCTTTTCCCAACGCTGGGGGTGTCGCCCTGCTTGTCAGCCGCGACGGGGTGGTGGTCGATCAGATGGCCTACGACGTGTCGATGCACTATCCGCTGCTGCGGGAGACCAAGGGCGTCTCGTTGGAGCGTGTGTCGTGGGACTTGCCTTCCCTCCAGCCCGACAACTGGCACTCTGCCGCCGAAGCGGTCCATTTCGGCACGCCGGGTTATGCCAACTCCATGGCGCAAGTACGGCCTGAACCGCAAGGCGAGGTGTCGGTGGCTCCAGAGGTGTTCTCGCCTGACGGTGATGGCCTCGACGACCATTCTGTGGTAAGCTATACCCTCGAAAAGGCAGGCTGTACGTTGAATGTCTATGTGTTTTCCGCCGATGGACGTTTGGTGAGGCAGCTCGTGAAGGGAGAACTTGCCGGCCAGGAGGGCGGGTTCGCTTGGAACGGGTTGGACGAAAAAGGAAACCGAGTACCTCTTGGACTGTATGTCGTTGTCACAGAGGTACTCGATTTGCAGGGGGACGTCAAACGCTATAAAAACGCGGTTGCGGTGGCGTCGCGGTAAATTACATGTCCAGGTTGGTCTGGGCAAGCAGGGTGTTGTCGTCGGGGTTGAAGGCCATGAGGTTGCCCATTCCGGGTTTGTCGGTGACAAACACGCCGTTGTCCAAGGCAATGAAGTCGTAGCCCTTGGGATTGCGGATCACTAGGTCGATGAAACTGTAATCGACGGGGATATGACCGTGGATGATGCGCCGACCGTCGGTCTTGCTGAAGTCAACCTTGAAGCTTCGGGTCCAAATCATGCTATGGGTGTCCTCAAACGGGTTTCTGATATGGAAGTTCATGCCGGCGTGTACCAGGATGTAATGCTCCAGTTCGTAATAGATTTTGAGATCCCTCATCCAGTCGATGTATTTGTTCGGGATGTCTCTCGGTCGTTTCACGCCGAAGCTTTTGAGGGTCTCGCCGGCACCCACGGCTTCCCACGACTTTTGGACCTTGGGTTTGAAGAGGTGCGGTTTGTTGTCGGCTTCCCATGACTGGATGCAGTAGTCCTCGTGATTGCCTTTCAAACAATGCACGTGGTAACCACTTGCCTGAAGCTCCATGATATAGTCGATGACTTCCTTGCCGCTCGGTCCCCGGTCGATATAGTCGCCCAAGAAGAACAATTCATCGTTCTTGCTGATTTTCAGCATGTTCTCCAATAAAGCCTTCAGGGTTCTGAAACAGCCATGGATGTCGGGTATGATCCACCTACTCATTGCATTAGAATTAATAATGTATAATTTATAATTTAGAGAAACCTCTCACCTCTCACCTTTCACCTTTCACCTCTCACCTCTTCCCCTGGTTGGCCACTGCGGCCATGAGGGCGGCCACTTTCTCGGGGTCACCGAGGAAGAAGTCCTTTTGGAGCTTCATCTGGTCGTCGAATTCAAAGATATAGGGGATGCCGGTGGGGATGTTGAAGGCGATGATTTCATCGTTGCCCATGTTTTTAAGCACTTTCACGACGCCGCGGAGGCTGTTGCCGTGGGCCACCACCAGCACTTGGTCGTGGTTTTCGAAGGCCTTCATGATGTGGTCGTTGTAGTAGGGCAGCACACGCTCGATGGTGTCGCAGAGGGCTTCGGTGAGCGGGATTTGGTCGTCGGTGAGTTCGGCGTAGCGGGGGTCCATGCGGGGGCTCTTCGGGTCGTTCATGTCCAGCGCCGGAGGACGCACGTCGAAGGCGCGGCGCCACAAACGCACTTGCTCGTCACCGTATTTCTCCGCGGTGGCCTTTTTGTCGAGGCCCTGGAGCTGTCCATACGACTTCTCGTTCAGTCTCCAGGTTTTATATACGGGCAGCCAGTCCATGTCCATCGCGTCAAGCACATAGTTCAAGGTCTTGATGGCGCGTTTCAGATAGGAGGTGAAACAAATCTCCGGCTTGTAGCCATGCTCTTTCAGCACCTTGCCGGCCTCAATGGCCTCCTCGATGCCTTTTTCGGACAAATCGACGTTGGTCCAACCCGTGAACAAGTTGAGCTTGTTCCACTGGCTTTCGCCGTGTCGAATCAAAATGAGTCTCTTCATTGTGGTATAGTTTTTGAGATATAACGTTATTTGGCTTCAAAAGTACTAAATTATTAAAGATGTCGTTCTAAAAAAAAATAAAAAACTATCTTTGCATTTCAATTAATTATTAACCAATACGTTTTACTATGAAGAAGATTACAAGTTTCTTCGGTGGACTGCTGGTAGCAGCTACCATGATGTTCGTGAGTTGTGGGAAGGATATCGTTCCTACCATTAACAATTATTTCTCGGTTGACAACGCTACTTTGGTGGCGAAAGAAATGCCTGAGGCAACGCTCAGTGGCGAGGTCCAGCTCTCCATGAACGACAAGGTGATTCCTGGAGGAACCTCCTATGTCGCTGTCAGCTCCGAAATTCCCGCCGCCAAGATTTTGGTCGGCATGAAAGACCAGAAAGGCTACTACGAGGCTCCGGCCAATGCCCAGAATGGCGTTTACAGCTTCGTGATGGTGGTCAATCAAGACATTACTTTGGGTGACAAGGAAACGGGTATTGCCGTTCAGGTGGCCCTTCAGGATGCCAATGGCAACGTCAGCCCTGTGGTTGAGAATTTCGTGGAGTTGCTGACTACTGTGGGTACCGGTACCTTGCAGGTGAGCCTCAGCTTCGACAACGCCAAGGATGTGGACCTCCATCTCATTGAACCTGAACAAGTGGATGCCGACGGCAATGAGATCTCTTTCGATCAACGTCATATCTGCTATTTCAACTCCATCAGCATGAATGGCGGTGAACTTGACCTGGATTCCAATGCTGGTTGCGGTATCGACAATATCAACAACGAGAACATCACCTACAGTGAGGAAGCTTATGTGGCTCCTGGCCTCTATCAGGTGTATGTGGATATGTTTGAGAACTGCGATCCTCAGGACACTCCTACCAACTGGGTGGTCTCAGTGTATTACAAAGGTGCCTTGATTGCTTCTCAAAGCGGTGGCAACCCTGTACACGGCACTTTCCCCGCTGATGTTCCGGGCAACTATTCCAACCTCAACAACCTCCGTCCGGTCATGACCTTCGTGGTTCCCGACGAGGGCCAACATCCTGTCAAGACCTTCGCTCCCAAGCCGCTCACTCCGACCGCGCTTCAAAAGCAAGCTCTGACCAAATAAAAAAAAGCGGCGCAAGCCGCTTTTTTTTTGCTTTCCACTTTCCACTTTCATCTCCCCTTGAGCCATTTCCACTGGAAGATCACCATGTAGAATACCCCGATGGTGATGGCGGCGTCGGCGAGGTTGAAGATGGGTCTGAAAAAGATGAAGTGGCCGTCCTGGCCAAAGAAAAAGTCGGGCAGCCAGCTGTTGCTGTCACGGGCGATGTCTATCACGGGGAAATACAGCATGTCCACCACTTTCCCGTGGAGCCAGCCGGCATAGCCGCCTCCTTCGGGAAACAGCGCGGCCACATGGTGGTAGTCACTGGCGCTGAACATCTGTCCGTAAAACACACAGTCGATGATGTTGCCCAAGGCGCCGGCGGTGATCAAGGCGATGCCCGCCATCACCCCGAAAGAGGTGTGTTTTTTCGATAACCTGAAGAGGATGAACAGCAAGGCCACTACCGCCACGATCCTAAAGATGCTGAGGAACGCCTTCATGGCACCACCGCCGCCCATCCAGCCAAAAGCCATGCCTGGATTTTCGATGAACAGCAACTTGAACCAGTTGCCCAACACGGGAATCTCCTGCCCGATGGTGAAATGCAGCTTCACCCAGATCTTCAAGACCTGGTCAAGAAGCAAGATAACGAATATGATGATGAAGGAGCCGACAAGCCCCTTGCGCTTGGTCTTTGTCACTTCTTTTTCTCTTTCATTTTAGCGTCCAAACAAATGGTTGTCGTTGGCACGCAGCGCAAACGTTCCTTGGGGATGAGCTTGCCTGTGGCGCGACAAATGCCGTAGGTTTTGTTCTCGATACGCATTAAGGCGAACTCGAGGTTCCTGATGTATTTCTCTGTTCGGGCGGCCAGTTTGGCGTTCTCTTCCTTTTGCGACACGGAATACCCTTCCTCCAAAATCTTGAAGGTGGGAGCGGTGTCGTCGGTGCTGTGCTCTCCGCCCGCGATGTTTTCCTTTAAAATCTCCAAATTCTCTTTTGCCTGCTGAAGTTTCTCAAGAATCAAGGCCTTGAACTCCTCAAGCTCCTCGTCCGAATACCTAATTGTCGGAGCGGCTTTTGTCTTCTCGTCCATAGTGCGATTAGTTTATGGGGTTAGTAATGTGCAAGTTGTCAATCCATTTTTTGGATTCTCATCTTGACGGTTAAGTTTTCTGCCAGTTCATCTTCCAGGCATGCTCCTTCAAGGTGTTCTACCGATTCGATGGAGTTAGCCAAGGTTTCTGTGCTGATATAGTTGCTGAAGTCGCGGATGGCGGCTTCGATTTTTTCGTTTTGTTCTATTGTGATGGCGATGCGGTCGGTGACTTCCAAGCCACTGTTCTTACGCAAGGTCTGCACGCGGTTTACGATTTCTCTTGCCAGGCCTTCGTTGAACAGGGCTTCCGTGATGGTCATGTCCAAGGCCACGGTGAAGTTGTCCTGCGAGGTGACGGCCCATCCGGGGATGTCCTGGGTGGAGATCAGGGCGTCCTCAAGGGTCAGCTCCACGTCAACGCCATCCACATCGAGATGGGTGCCGTTGTTCTTCTCGTAGGCATGGATCTCCTCCTGGCTCATGTTGGCGAAATAGGCGGAGATCTGTTTCATCTGCCTGCCGTAGCGCTTGCCCAAGGTCTTGAAGTTGGGCTTCACACTCTTCACCAGGATGTTGTTGTCGGCAGAGAGGAACTCGATATCCTTGATGTTCACCTCGCTCATAATCAGGTGCTTGATTTTCTCAAGTTGCTGTTTCATCTCATCGTTGGCCACGGGAATCATGATCTTCGACAGGGGTTGGCGCACTTTGATATTGGCTTTCTTTCTCAGCGAGAGGGTCAGGGAGGCGATGAGCTGAGCGGCTTCCATACGTTCCTCCAGGGCCTTGTCGATGAGGGCTTGGTCGGCCACCGGGAAGTCGGTGAGATGCACCGATTCGGCAGGGTTGTGTCCTGTGGCGTTGTTCAGGTCGCGGTAGAGTTGTTCGCTGAAGAAAGGCGCGATGGGGGAGCTCAGCCGGGCCACGGTCTCCAAGCAGGTATAAAGGGTCTGGTAGGCGGAGAGCTTGTCTTTGTCGTCGTCGCTTCTCCAGAAACGGCGACGCGACAGGCGCACGTACCAGTTGCTTAGGTGGGCATCCACGAACTCGGCGATGGCGCGACCGGCGCGGGTGGGTTCGTAGCTGCTATATGCATCATTCACGTTGATAATCAAGGAGTTGAGTTCTGAGAGGATCCAACGGTCGATTTCGGGACGCTCCTTCACGGGGAGGTCGGCCTCGGCATAGTCGAACTTGTCGATGTTGGCATATAAAGCGAAGAAGGCGTAGGTGTTGTAGAGGGTTCCGAAGAACTTGCGGCGCACCTCGTCAACGCCCGCCTCGTCGAATTTCAGGTTGTCCCAAGGCTGCGAGTTGGTGATCATGTACCAACGCACGGCATCGGCGCCGAATTTCTCGATGGCCCCGAAGGGGTCCACGGCGTTGCCGAGACGTTTCGACATCTTGTTGCCGTTCTTGTCGAGAACTAAGCCGTTGGAAATCACGTTCTTGTAAGCCACACTGTCGAAGCACATGGTGGCGATGGCATGCAAGGTGAAGAACCATCCTCTGGTCTGATCGACGCCCTCGGCGATGAAGTCCGCCGGGAACGGCAATTCTGGCTTCTGACTTCCGGCTTCTGTCTTCCCCATATAGTGATACTGGGCATACGGCATGGCGCCGGAGTCGAACCAAACGTCAATCAAGTCGGGCTCGCGGAACATCTTCTTGCCGGTGGCAGAGCAGAGGATGACGCTGTCAATGTATGGCCGATGCAAGTCGAAATCAGTTGACAGTTGGCAGTTGGCAGTTGATAGTTTGTCGTAACCGAGCTTGCTTACTTGTTCTTGGGTCATGAAGCCGGCTTTCACGGATTTTTCGATTTCCTTGGCGAGTTCTTCCACGCTGCCGATGCAGATTTCCTCATTGCCGTCCTCGGTGCGCCAGATGGGCAGCGGGGTGCCCCAATAGCGGGAGCGCGAGAGGTTCCAGTCCACCAGGTTCTCCAGCCAGTTGCCGAAACGTCCGCTTCCGGTGGCCTCGGGCTTCCAGTTGATGGTCTTGTTGAGTTCGATCATACGGTCCTTCAGAGCTGTGGTCTTGATGAACCAGCTGTCGAGGGGATAGTAAAGCACGGGTTTGTCGGTGCGCCAGCAGTGCGGGTAGTCGTGGGCGTGTTTTTCGCTCTTGAAGAGCTTGCCTTCCTCCTTGAGCATCACCACGATATCGACGTCGAGGCTCTTGTCCTTCTCGGTCTTGGTGGGGTCGTAGGCGTTCTTCACGAACTGTCCGGCGTAGGGTTTATAGGCTTCAACGTTAACGTTGTTTTTCACAAATTCGGGATCCAGGTCTTCGAGCAGGAAGAATTTTCCGGTGCGATCGACCATGGGTTGGACTTTCCCGTCCTTGTCGATCATCTGCAAGGGAGGGATGCCGGCGGCGGCGGCCACACGTTTGTCGTCGGCGCCGAAGGTGGGGGCGATATGGACGATGCCGGTACCGTCCTCGGTGGTCACATAGTCGCCGGGGATGATGCGGAAGGCGCCCGGACCGGGGTTGACCCACGGGATCAGCTGTTCGTATTCAATGCCCACCAGATCCTTGCCTTTCACGGTGGCCAGCACTTCGTAAGGCAGTTTCTTGTCGCCCACTTTCCAGTCCTCGAAGGAGGGTTTCTCCGCTTCGGCGGGGAAGAAGGAACTCATCAGGGGCTTGCCCAGGAGGAGGCACACCTGCTCGCCGGTGACGGGGTTCACCGAACGCACGAAGTTATATTCGATGTTCGGTCCCACGCAGAGGGCGGTGTTGCTCGGCAGGGTCCAAGGCGTGGTGGTCCAGGCAATGGCGTAAGTTGGCAGTTGGCAGTTGGCAGTTGGCAGTTGGCAGTTCTTTCCACTTTCCACTTTCAACTTGAACATCGCCACGCAGGTGAGGTCTTTCACTTCGCGGTAACAGCCGGGCATGTTGAGCTCGTGGGAGCTGAGGCCGGTGCCAGCGGCGGGCGAGTAAGGCTGAATGGTATAGCCTTTATAGAGTAATCCCTTGTTGTAGAGGTCCTTCAGCAGGAACCAAAGGGTTTCGATATAGTCGTTAGTGAAGGTGATGTAGGGGTCATCGAGGTTAACCCAGTAGCCCATCTTGCGGGTCAGGTCGTCCCAGAGGTCCTTGTATTTCATTACTTCCTCGCGGCAGGCGCGGTTGTAGTCATCGACGGAGATCTTCTTGCCGATGTCTTCCTTGGTGATGCCGAGTTTCTTTTCCACGCCGAGTTCCACGGGCAGTCCGTGGGTGTCCCAACCGGCCTTGCGCACCACGTGTTTGCCTTGCAGGGTCTGGTAGCGGCACACCACGTCCTTGATGGTGCGGGCCATCACATGGTGAATGCCCGGAACGCCATTGGCGCTCGGCGGGCCTTCGAAGAACACGAAGGCGTTGTCCTTGTCGCGGTTGTCCAAACTCTTTTGGAAGGTGTCGTTGTCCTCCCAATATTTACGGATCTCATTGGCTGTCTCAGTGAGATTCAGCTGCTTATATTCCTTATAACTCTGCTTCATCTTCGCAAAAATTTTAAGCCGCAAAGATACGCATTATTTGGCAATTCCCGATGATTTATGAAAGAATTGTTTTTTTTGAAATAACAAAAAAACAGATCTTATCAGAATTGATAACAGAAAAATAGTTTCAATGTAATAAGCAATAAAAAGTAAAACGAAAAAGAATGCCGTTTGCAAACGTGGTTCTTCGTTAACCGAAGGTGAATGTGGAATTCGGAATACGGAATGCGGAATTGATTTCGTGACTGAACAATTTTCATTCATCGCAAGAATTTGATGTTTTTTAAGTAATGATGAAATAAATAGAACATTTTCCTGAGCTCACGAAAATGATCGTCAACTCACTGTGTCATTCCTTCACAATCCTCATCGTCTCACAGCCTTCTTCCGAAAGAACCTGCAACAGGTAAACACCCTTCGGCAGGTTTTCCAAACCAAGGCTTACGTTGTCGCCCTCCACGGGTTTGTCAAGGACTTTCTGACCCAACACCGTGAACAGAACCACCAGCTGGATATCATGGCCTTCGACGTTCAGAACACTCTTTGCCGGGTTGGGGTACACCTTCACCAACGTGTTCACTGATGTTTCCGGCACCGCGACGCTCGGACCGAGGAACACGGGATTCGAGAACTCCGTCTCACGACCGTTCCACAAGGCCGTCACGTTGTAACGGATGTTGTCCAAACAATTGTGTGTCACGCTGGTGGCACTGAGGTTGTCCAGGCACAATGACATTCCTTCGTCAGAGCTTTCCTCTTCCCCCCAATAGAGGCGGTAGGTGAAGTCGCGGACGCCATCGGCGGGTTTGGTGTATGCCCTCAGCATCCACGAGGAATAAACGCCGTAGAAACTGGCGGGTTTCCAGTTGCCGCCGGCAATGACAAGGCAGCTGTTGTCCTCTTCCACATACGCGCAGCAGGGGATGGGGTTGCTGACACCACTCGACTGCACACCAATCCACAAGGTCTGGGTGGGGTCGTAGTCCACCTCCTCGTCCAAGGCAAAACGCACCCACTCCATGGAGCTTGTCATTTCATGATTCTGCGTGTGAATCAAGGTGCTGCTGTTGGCTTTTTCACCACTGTAAATATTGAAAGTGTAGGTGCCGGCGGAACAGTCGAACATCTCCAGATGGGTCAAAGGCTGTCCTCCAAAACGTTCCAGCTGTTCAGGCTCGAAGGCGATGCCCCATTTCTGACTGTTGCTGCCAAAACGCTTTTCGTACTTGTTGTCGTCGTAGGCGAGCAAACCGTATCCGGCAAACTGCGGGGCAGTCCATTGCAGGTTGTTGTCGCCGTTGTTTTGGTGGGTTCCTGTGAGGTTTTGGGGCGGTTCGCAATAGGTGTTCAACACCAGAGCGAGGGCGGTGGCCTCCGGGTTGAAGCGGATGTAGCCGTTGTTGACGGCCGCCACTTGGTAGCGTTGGGTTCCCGACCGCAGCACGGTGTTGTCGAGGACCTCGTTACCAGTCACTCCCTCAAGGGTCACCTTGCCGTTGCGATACACGCTGTAGCTTTCGTTTTCTGCCCTGACGGCCCAGTGGAGGCGGACATCGTCGCCTTCGGTGGCGGCCCAGAGTCGGTGGGGAGGCATGAAGCCTACGCCGTCGCTGGAGGCCGTGTAGGTGGCCACGAAGTCCGGTGCAGGACTGTAGGTGTCGAAGATGGTCGCTGAGCTATATCCGATGTTGTGGGTGGCCGTGACGCGGATGCCCTGGCTCTCGGCATCGAAGCCGTGGAGCCATCGGAAGGTGACCTCGGTGTTGACGGGTACGTAAATGTCGGCGTGTTTCGAGGTGCCTTTGTAGATAGTGTAATATTGCTTGGGCATGGCGGGGTCGCTAAAGCTCACTTCCATCTCGCCGCCTTTGGTGCCGATGGGGTCGTCGCAGCTCAGGTCGAGGTGGAGGGTCTCGTAATCGCCAAGGATGACCCATTCGTCGGTGAAGGCCGACAGCACGTACATGATACCGCCCGTGTGTGAGGCCACACTATACACGTGATAGCCATGGTCGGCGTCGGTGTAAGGATGCGTGAAGGAGGTCTCCTCCACACTGCCGATGCTTACGCCGTCGCGATACACGTTGTAACCGTCGGCGTATTCCTTGGGATCCCAGGAGAGTTCCACTTGATGGGCATCGCGGTTGACGTTCACGAGGAGATTCTTGGGGCCGGGTTCGGAGAGGTCGCCTTGGGAATAAGGACGATAGGCGAAGGTCATGCGGTCGCCCTTCGCGCTGATGTCGCAGATGCGGAACACCTCGTCAGGCGTGCCGTTGGTGAGGAAGGGCTTGGGGTCGGTGGTGTAGTCGAACTGGGTGCGGCTCACCTCCTGGCAGAAGTTGGCCTGATTCATGTTGCCGGCGTTGTAGATGTCGCCTCCGGGTCGGAACAGATACACTTCGTCGAACACATCCACGCCGTTGTAGCCGGCGCCACCACTGTAGCGGGTGTCGATGCGATAGACCAACAGGCCGCCTCCGGGGAGCTGGTTGTCAAATAGTTGGGTGTTGTCGCGGTATTCCACCACATAGAACTGGTTGGGGTTGCTGGTGCGAATCTTGTAGGCGTTGCGGCGGTTGCCTTCCCAGCCCACCGACTCAATCTCGTAAATGCCGGGCTGGTAGGTGATGTCGGGGATGTCGTCCACCCAGTGGCCGTATTTGTATTTCATGTAAGCGCCCAGTTGTTGCGGGGGATTGGTGGTGCCGTCCATCAGGTCCCAAGCGCCCACCGGGTCGATGCCGCTGCTGTAGTGGTAGAGGTCGGGTGCGCTCAACGAGTGGCTCATCTCATGGCACAAGGTGCCGACGGTGAAGTAACCGCCCACTTCGAGCTGGAAGTTGAAGTCAAAAACCTGTAGGTTGCCCAAGCCCACGTAACGGTCCCAAATGGACCAGCGATGGGGCCAAAGCAGGGAGTTCCACTCGCCCGTCTCGCCCTTCACGACGAAGACCACGTTGTCCACCAAGCCGTCGTCGTTGTAGTCGAAGTCGATTTCGTCGGACACCATGTCCTCCACATATTCGATGGCTCTCTCCAGCAGGGAGAACTCACGCTCGGCACGGTCCTCTTCATGGTAGCCGATGGGGTTGTTCACCGCGTGGTAAGGCTGGTAGTATTGCTTCGGGTTGATGTCCTCGTAGGAGAGGATGGTCTCGCCGTCGGGTTCGGGATAGAAATACGACCAGAGGTCGAGCTGGTTGTAAGAGGCGTGGTGGTAATAGTTGTGCAACGAGACAGACCCGTAGTTGCTGGCGTTGAACATGGAGTCCGCCACCGAGAAGGGAGTGCTGTGATAGGTGTCGCCGGCAAAGCGGATGAACACCACCAAGTTGTTGTAAACGCCGTGGTTTATCTCCCTGTCCTTGGGAGCCGCGGGTTGTTTGATGTGCTTCTCAAACTCATACCGCCGGGCGTAATACTCCTGGGTGGAAATCTTCACGTAAGGTTGCAACCCTACTTCGGCGGGTTTCACCGCGCCGACTTTGTAGTTGGAGGGTACCACATTCCCTTTGGTGTCGTAAGTGGCATACACGTAATAGCCTCCTTGGTCTGTCACAATGGTGAAGCCATCGGCGTCGTGCAAATAGTTGTAGAATTCATCGCCAGAAGCGAAGCAATGGATTTCCTGTCCGTCGGGCTGGGTGAGCCTGACTTCCATGTTTTTGAGTGGCGCGGCCATCACGCAGCAACCGATGGCCAAGAGCAAAGAGAGCAGTATTAGTCTATGCCGTTTCATATCTCTAAATTATAAATTATTAATTCTCAATTACTTATCTAGGTTAAGGAGCAGTCCGTTGCCGTCGCCGGTCATGATTTCGGGCAGTTTGCCGTCCCATTTGTTGATCCATTCCAGTTGGACGATTTTGGGGTTGCTCGACACGGAGGCGCCTTTGATTTTCAGGGCCTCGGCCTCGCCTTCGGCATTCAGGATCTGGATGTCCTTCTCGATCTCGGCCTGTTTCTTCAGCTCTTCCTTCTGTTTGGTGACTTCGGAGAGGGTGAGGGCCTTCTGTTCCTCGAGTTTCTTTTGGTTGATGGCGGTCTCGTATTCGCTGTTGTAATACACTTCGCGGATGTCGATTTGGTCGAGGATGAGGTGGTACGACTGGATATCTTTTTTCATTCTTTCCAGCACGAACGACTGGATTTCCTCGCGGCTGGTGCTATACACCTGGATGGGGGTGTATTTGCTGGTGGTGAGGGCCAAGGCCGACTTCAGTTTGGGCTTGATCACGTTTTCTTCGAGCCAGTAGAAACGTCCGTTTTCTTTGCCGTCGGTCTCCGACACGTTGTCGTAGATCCACCAGGCGAATTCGGGGTCGATGCGCCATGAGGCGCTGATGTCGAAGCCCATCTTGATACCGTCGATGGTGGGGGTCCACACGGTTTCCGATTGGGTGGCTTCGGCTTTGTACGACTTGTAGTTCGGGTCACTGCGGCTCACGTCGGTGCGTTTGGCGCAGGTATAAACCTGCTCGGTCTTGTCCATGGTTTGCACGCTGTACCAAGGCAGGATGAGGTGCCAGCCGGTGTAGTAAGTGTGTTGCTTCACACCTGAAGGGGTGATCACCACGCCGCATTCTTGGGCGGGGATGATGGTGAGGAAGCTGGATGCCGCGAGATAGACCACCGGTATGATCCAAAGCAGCATGTTGTTGAAGATGGTTTTGCCTTTGTTGCTTTTGCGCACGGCGCTGTTGTAGAGTGCTGCTACCACGCTGTAGCAGATAAGGATGATGGCGATGGTGCTGAGGTACTTCATTTTTCTTTATTTAAGGAGTTGTTGAAATTCGGAATTCGGAATGCGGAATGCGGAATAACCTTAATGAAAAAAATATTCCGCATTCCGCATTCCGAATTCCGCATTAACTAAGTATGGCTCTGGAGATGACCAGCCTGAGGATTTCAGAGGTGCCTTCGCCGATTTGAAGGATGCGTTGGTCGCGGTAGAAGCGTTCCATGTCGAATTCTTTGAGCAGGCCGTGGCCGCCCATCACCTGCACGGCGTTGTCGCACACTTCGGCGGCGACTTCGGAGCAGTAGAGCTTGGCCATGGCGGCTTCCTTGCCGAAGGGCCGGTGCTGGTCTTTGAGCCAGCAGGCGTGGTAGAGCAGGTAGCGCGCGGCGTCGATCTTCACGGCCATGTCGGCGAGTTTGAAGGCCACGGCTTGGAACTTG
>CACZQL010000025.1 GCA_902783365.1 uncultured Bacteroidia bacterium
GTAACGCTTGTGACCGGCAAGGTGACCACCTCGGCAGCGACAAGCCATTCCAAGCTATCGTAGGCTGCCTGGTCAATCCGATGCTTTTGATAATCCTCTTTGTACGACCTGCAGTGGTCATTGATGATTCCCGTAGCACCTTTGTGATAGTCCTCCACGGATCGAAGATGAGCCACGTCAAAAGTCGTCTTTTTCTGAGCTTTGCCCGAATAAAGCAAACTCATCGTATTGCGCAGTTCCTTCATCTCCCCGATGGTTTTCGACAATCTTGCCAACAGCACCTCCCGATACTCGTTGCCTTGTTTGGCTTCTTGGAGAATCGGCTCTATTAATTGGGCCATATACCACGAAGCTTCATCCAAGTAATTCTTTTCATCGACCGTCATGACGGTGACCAGGGGCTCAGGCGTCTCTGAGGGAGCAGCGGGACGTTGCGCCACCAGCAACACACACAACACCGCGAGTGCCAGCGTCGTCACGATGGGCAACGACCTTCTGGTTTGATCCTGACGTCTCAAGGCGCTGCGCACCGCCTCCATGTCGGGATAGCGACGGGAGGGATCTCTTTGGGTACATCGGTTGGAAACAAGGCGGTAGCGGTGCGGAAACAACATCCGCAACAGCAAGCCAAAGGCATAGATGTCAGTGCGACAATCGGTTTTTTGGTCGGGCACCAACTGTTCTGGAGCCATGTATTTCTTGGTACCCGCCGACTGCTTCAAGATGGCATAGTCATCGGTGTCGGACCATCCGAAATCGATAATCTTCACGTTATTGCCGTTGCGCGTAATAAGGATGTTGCTCGGTTTCAAGTCGCGATGAAGGACCTGCTTGCTGTGGATGTAGGTCAAGGCATCCACCAGCTGATCAACGATTTTACGGCGCTCCCGCCACGAAGGGTTGCTCTCAAGAAACTGATCAAGGGTCACGCCATCGATGTATTCCATGACGATGCAAGGGCCGAACTCCTCATTGACCTCCTTAAAGGACACCCTGACGATGTTGGGATGGTCGAGCATTGCCATCAGCTCATACTCTTTCTTCAGCAGCTCCAGGTTGACGATTTGTTGTTGGAACTCGGGTTTCAGCCCTTTCAGCATATACCATCTTCCTTGCCGTTTCATCTTCACCAATTGGTTGAATCCATGGCTTGGCACCTTCTCGTAGGTGGCCTTCATCTCAGTGGGATGGAAAAACTGTTCTTGAATCGGTCCTGATGTGCTGATATCGTCCATAACGACATTTTAGTACGCAAAAATAAACATTTTTACGATGAAATGACAAAATGAACCAAAATGTATTGGCGGGGATTGGGAAAAAAGCTTACTTTTGGAAAATTTTCACGAGATGCTACAAAAGACCAGTCCTGAAATCAATGAGCTCAAAAAAAGGATTGAGGATGACTTGAATCGCAAGATGCTCACCCCCAATGACTTTTACTTTCTCGAATGTGCCATCCAGGAACGCACCCGGCAGACCGTCAGTTACGCCACCCTGAAAAGACTTTGGGGCTACGTCGATAGCACGGAGCAAATACGAAACAGCACCCTCGATGTCCTGTCAAAATTCCTCGGTTTCGACAGTTGGGACAGCTTCCTCGAAACGATTGGTCGTGACAGCGGCTCCAATCCCCTGGATTCAGCCCACATCAACACGGAGCGCCTGGAAGTAGGCGCCCGGGTCTTCGTCTCATGGAAGCCCAACCGCCGTTGCACCTTCCATTACCTTGGCCATCAGAAGTTCATCGTTGAGCAAGCCGAAAACTCCAAGCTCAAGGTGGGCAACACCTTCTCTTGCAGCCTCTTCATCTTGAATGAGCCGCTCTATCTGACCGACCTTGTACAAGAAAACAACCCACCTGTGGCCTTTGTGGTCGGCACCAAGGGTGGGTTGTGTGAATTGAAGGTTTTATAATCTTCTTTCTTCTTACTTCTTCCTTCTGTCTTCTTTAAAAATAAAGATCCCGCTCTCCGTTCTTGATCCGCTCAATTCTGGATTTCAGCTCGTCGAGGAACTTGGGATCCACATTCTTGAAGTTGTTCTCGATGGTCTTCCAGCCTTTGGCGGCCACTTCGGGCGTGGCATAGTCCACCAGGTACTCGCTGAGGGTGAGGATGGCGTTGGGGGTGCAGTAGCGCTTGATGAAGCCCGGCACGCTGAACTCCATGAAATGCTCGCCGGTACGGCCCAAACGGTAGCAGGCGGTGCAGAAGCTCGGGATGAAGTCGTGGTCCAACAGCTTGTCGATGATCTCGCCCAACGAACGGTCGTCGCCGATCTTGAACTGCTCGCGGTGGAGGTTTTGGTCCTCCTGCTTGTCGCTGTTCTTCTCCTCTTCCTCGTGATGATACTTATAGTCGCCGATTTGCAAGTTGGTGCCGCCGTCGATCTGCGAGATGCCGTATTCGATGGCGCGGGCGCGGAAGGCGGCGTCCTCGCGGGCGGTGAGGATCATGCCAGTGTAAGGCACCGCCAGGCGGAAGATGGCGATGATCTTCTCGAAGGTCTCGTCATCCACGAAGTATTTCTTGTCGATATTCAGACCCGAAGCGTCCTTAATACGGGGGAAGGAGATGGTGTGGGGACCCACGTTGAAGCAGGCCTCAAGGTGGTTGGTGTGGCGGATCATGGCCAGCACCTCGTAACGCCAGTCGTAGAGGCCGAAGAGGATGCCGAGGCCGTTGTCGTCGATGCCGGCCTGCTGGGCACGGTCCATCGAAGTGAGGCGGTAGTTGTAGTCGCCCTTCTTGGTGTTGATGGGGTGGTACTCGTTATAGACCTCGGGGCAGTAGGTCTCCTGGAAGATCTGGTAGGTGCCGATGCCGGCCTCTTTCACGATGCGGAATCCTTCCACGTCGAGGGGAGCGGCGTTGATGTTGACACGGCGGATGCTGCCCTTGCCTTTATGGGTGGCGTAGGTGAGCTTCACGGTGTGGGCGATGTACTCCGGCGAATACTTGGGCGACTCGCCATAGACGAGGATGAGGCGCTTCTGGCCGTCGTCTTCCAGCGCTTCCACGTTGCGGACCAGCTCCTCGTCGGTGAGGGTGGTGCGCACCTGCTCCTTGTTGGAGGAGCGGAAGCCGCAATACACACAGTTGTTCACGCAGTAGTTGCCTACATAGAGTGGGGCGAAGAGCACGATGCGGTTGCCATAGACGCGGCGTTTCAGCTCGCGGGCGCCTTCTTTGATCTCCTCCACCAGCGCGGGGTCGGTGGTGTTGACCAACACAGCGGTCTCCTCCATCGTCAGACGGTTTTTGTCGAGCGACTTCTGGATGATTTCGTGGACCCGATCCGGGGTGCTTTTCGTGTTGTTGATGAAGTCCCAAATCTCTTCTGAAGAGATAAACGGGCGATTCGGCTCGTCGGGGATTCTACATTTTTCTGGATTAAATTTCATCTGCGAATTGTTTTATAGAGATTTTTGTTTTTTCGGCGAATTTTGCGAATGTTGTTTTTTCGGCGAATTATGCGAATTTTACGAATTTATTATCACCTTTCACCTCTCACCTCTCACCTCCCCCCGTGGCTCTCTCAAAGGTGCCCGTCATATAAGCGATGGCCATGCCGTAGTTGCTGATGGGGATGCCTGCTTTGACGGCGAGGGCGGTGCGGTTAAGCAGTTGTTTTCGGGTCGCCACGCAACCTCCGCATTGGATGGCCATGGCGTATTGTTCAATATGGTCGATAGGCGCCAATCCGGCCACGTAGTCGAACTGAAGCTTTTTTCCGGTGAATTTGCGAATCAAGTTGGGGAGCTTCACCCTTCCGATGTCGCCACAGCTGATTTCGTGGGTGCAGGACTCAAGCATCAAGATCTTATCGCCGTCTTTGAGCTGAGAAAGATAAGGGGTGCCTTTCAGGTAGTTTTCAAAATCACCTTTCAGTCTTGCCAAGAGGATGCTGAAGCTGGTCAGTCTTACCTCCTCGGGGACGATTTTGCCGACCATCGCGAAGGCTTGCGAGTCGGTGACCACAAGGTCGGGACGGGGCATGGTGTCGAACCACTGCTGGAGGTTGGTCTCTTTGAGCGCGACGCAGATGCAGTCGTGGTCGAGGGCATCGCGGATGGCCATCACCTGGGGCAGGATGAGACGGCCCTCAGGCGCCTCGTCGTCGATGGGCGTCACCAACAACACCACGTCGTTGGGCTTGACCAGCCCTTCCAACATGGAGACCTTTTTAAAGGCACTCTCGGGAATGGCTTTCTTCAGGGCCTCGATGACAAGTTGGATATTATCTTGTAAAACACTGAAATTCAATATATTAGTAGAATAATGATTTTCAATGGATTGCTTTAACGTTTCTTGAAGCGGGGCTTCGTCGGCTTTGTTGTGGACGATGATGAAGGGGACGGCGTATTCCTTGAACTGTTCGATGAGTTGCTGTTCAGGGATTCCGAATTGGTTCTTGGTGATGACGAGAAGGGCGCAGTCGATTTCCTTGAGGGTTTGACGGGTCTTCTCGATGCGTTTTTTCCCGAGTTCGGAGGTGTCGTCGATGCCGGCGGTATCGACCAGGACCACGGGGCCGATGCCGAAGATCTCGATGGATTTCTTGACGGGGTCGGTGGTGGTGCCGGCCTGTTCGGAGACGATGGCGATGGGTTGTCCCGTCAGCTTGTTGATGAGGGAGCTTTTACCGCTGTTGGTACGTCCATAGATACCGATATGGGGGGTGAGGTTGCGGGGCATGGGTTGGGAGTTGGCAGTTAGCAGTTAGCAGTTGGCAGTTAGCAGTTGGGAGTTAGGGGTTTCAGCAAGGCGGATTTTACTTCGAGGCCTTGGATGCGACCAAGTTGTCCGGTGAGGGAACCAATACGGTCGGTGGTGCCCTCAAAGACCACGGAGATCAAACTATATTCCTGACGGGGAAAGCCTTGGCGGCAAATAATGATGTCGGCATGACGCGACAACACTTCGTTCAATTGCGGTGCCGACTGTCGGTCACCGACATAGATGATGACGGTTCCTATTCTCTTTTCCATAGGTAATTACTTCAGGATCAGACTATTTTATAATCACACTGGCTTTGATGTCAACACTTGGTCTTCATCGCGGCGTAAGTGCTTTTGATGATTTCGGCGGCAAAGGTACGAAATAATTCGGAATTTGGAATGCGGAATGCGGAATTTCCTTTAACTTTGCAAAAGTTATGAGTTATTTTAAATCCACCCGACAGTGCCGAAGGCACGACATCCTCGTAACCCCTCACAAGCGCAGCGCAGTGTGGGGCAGCGCAGTGTGGGGCAGCGCCCCATGGGGTAGCGCACAGCGGCGTAGCACGCCAGAGAGTAGCACACCGAGGGGTATCACCCTGCGGGGTAGCGCACTGTGGAGCCTGGTGACAATCCTCCTCCTCGCCCTGGCCGGCTGCCAGGAAATGCCGGAATACCCCATCGAGCCACAGATCAGCTACCAAGGGCTCAGCTACCTGATGAATGCCGACAGCACCCTGACCGGCGAGGTCATCCTCAGCATCGGCTATACCGACGGCGATGGCGACCTGGGGCTCGACGATGCCGACACGCTCTACCCTTTCGGACCCAACGACCCACATTATTATAATCTGATCATCGATTATCTGAAATGGGATGGAACCGCCTTCGTGGAGACCCCTTTGCTCAGCTGGAACCAGCAAACGCAAAGCCACGACACCATCACGTTCAACGCCCGCTTCAAACGCCTGGTGTTCAACGACGCGGTGAAACCCATCTCCGGCACCATCGACTACACCATGACCGCCTTTAACCCCCTGTCGCCCACCGACACCGTCAAATTCCAGGTCCACCTCCTCGACCGGGCGCTTCACGAAAGCAACACCATTGAAACTGAGACCGTTTCGTTTCATTAATTAAGAATTAAGAATTTAGAATTTAGAGAGATATGAGAAAAGTTAGAAGAGTACTTTTAATGATGGTCATGATCGCCTTTTGGGGCGGTATGAAGGCCCAAACCGCAGGCGAGCATTTCGACGTGACCCATTACGAAATCAACCTTTGGGGATTCGATTTCACCAACCAAACCCTGCAAGGCGAAACCTTCATCGACATCCAGGCCACGGAAAGGACCGACACCTTTGTGCTGGAACTCAAAACCCTGACGGTCACCGATGTGGCTGCCGACATGTTCAGCGTGGACCACTTTGAACAGGAGGGCGACTTGCTGATTATTCATTTCGACGAGCCCATGGAAGCCGGTGAAAACGCCATGCTCGACATCCGCTACGGCGGCAACACCTTCAACGAGACGTGGGGCGGCATCCACTGGTGGGGCGCCGACTATGTGTATAACCTCGGCGTCGGCTTCCAAAGCATCCCCCACAACCTCGGCAAGACCTGGTTCCCCTGCGTCGATAACTTCGACGACAAGGCCACCTATTCCCTGAACATCACCGTTGACAACGACAAGAAGGCCATCTGCGGCGGCAACCTCTTCAGCACCCTCGACAACGGCGACGGCACCACCACCTGGCACTGGGAGATGCCCCAGGAAATCTCCACCTACCACATCTCCTTCGTCATCGGCAACTACGAGCTGTGGGAGGACGTGTATCACGGCCTCGAAGCCGACATCCCCGTGCAGGTGTATGCGAAACCCGCCCAAATCAACAATGTGCCCGGCTCTTTCGCCAATGTCAAAGCCATCGCGCAGTTCTACGAGGATTGCCTCGGCCCCTACCCCTTCAACCGCATCGGCTACATCAGCACTGGCCTGGGCTGCATGGAACACGTCGATAACATCGCCATGGCCAGCAGCATCATCGACGGCACCACCGACCAGGAAGAATACGTGGCGCACGAGCTCTCGCACATGTACTTCGGCAACAAGACCACCTGCTCCACCGCCGCCGACATGTGGCTCAACGAAGGCTTCGCCCAGTTCTGGGGCATGTTCTACCGCGCGGGCGTCTATGGCGAACAAAGCTACCTCAACGAGATGAACAACACCATCAACACCATCACCAACTGGTGCAACAGCGAGAACAACTGGATCCCCCTGAACGCCATCCCCGAAAGCATGACCTACGACAGCAAGGCGGTTTACGACCGCGGCGCCGTCATCGCCAACACCATGATGTACTACCTCGGCAGGGACACCTTCCTGGCCGGACTGAGACATTACCTCGACACCTATTCCTACGGCACAGCCTCTTCGGAACAGCTTAGGGACGCCCTCACCGAATCCTCCGGGGTGGACATGCAGGGCTTCTTCGACACCTACGTGTTCCATGCAGGAATGCCCCACTACGGCGTCAGCATCCTCGAAACCGTCCCCAACGGAAACCAGTGCGACGTGACCCTCCGCATGAGCTACGAGCATATCGGCCCCTCCCATGTGGGCCAAAACAACCGCGTGGAAGTCACTTTCGTCAGCGCCCAAGGGGACCTGCACACCGAAAAAATTCACTGGGACGGCGTGGAAGCCACCCAAACCGTCACCCTCGGCTTCGAGCCCATCGCCGCCTTCGCCGACTACCACAACCACTACCTCGACGCCAAGCTCGACCACAACGTGACCGCCACCAGCCCCATGAACTTCACCCTGGCCTACCTTAAAACCAGCGTCAAAAACGTGACCGACTCGACGATGATCCGCACCGAAGCCCACCTTGTGCGCCCGGACGACGACCCGGAGATCCCCGGACTGAACCTCTCCACCAGGCACTACTGGAACGTCTTGCGCCTCGACTTCGGCGAGGCCCAGGTGGAAGGCGCCTTCTCGTTCTCCAACAACAGCTCCATGGACGGCGACATCATCCATACCCAAAACGACTCGGCAGTGCTGCTCTACCGCGCCAACGTCCACGACGTGTGGCATACCATCCCCTATAGCCAGCAAGGCAACTGGAAAGTGGGCACCTTCACCGTGAGCCAACTCCAAACCGGACAATACACCATCGGCGCCATCGACAAGTCCATCTACAACACCAGCGAAACCCTCCAACCCACCTTCAACCTCTTCCCCAACCCCTCCGACGACCAAGTGACCCTCCAGTGGGAACAACCGGAAAGCGGCTGCGTGAAAGTGTATGACGCTCACCTCCGAATCGTGAAAAGCCTTCCCTACCAAAACTGCCAAGAAGTGCGTTTCTCCATCAAAGACCTGAAAAAAGGCCTCTATCTGGTGGAAACCAACGGGAAAAAAGGAAAAATCATTAAAAATTAACCCCTATCGCCATGAAAAAAATCATCCTTGGAATCCTGATGGGAATGGTCCTGATGATGACCTCCTGCCAGAAAGAAAACGTTGATGAATGGACCCGCTTCACCTCCTTCGTCAAGGAGGACCTTATCGGCCATTACGAGGCCAACCCCGATGAAAAATATTACGAGGATTATCCCGTGCAAGACATGACCGTCCACAGAAACGCAACGGTCAACATCCGAAACTACTCGGGCAACCTCATCGAAGTGCAGGTGGTCATTCCCGAATTGCTCAACCAAACCTTCACAGGCACCCCCAACGTCGAAGGATACAATAGCAACCTCCTCATGCACAACACCTCCTGCGATCTTATCCTCGATGTTTACAAAAACGACAAAAACCAAATCAGACTCCACGGAAGCGTCATAGAAATGGTGGGAGAGTCAAAGATCATCAAGGTGTTTGATGTGGTGAAATAGAAGTAAGAAGACAGAAGTAAGAAGTAAGAAGTAAGAATATTTTATTATGAAGAAAAAAGTATTTATTATTACGGCGATGGTCCTGGTGGGCCTTGCCGGTCAGGCTCAGAGAAGCACTGACATGAACCTGGTCAGAAAGACCTTGAAGCAACAACACAGTTTGATGACCCGCAACGACATCGCCCCTATCAAGGCGACGTACAATGTCAACGACAACGGAACGCTCAAGCAGTATCGCGACGACTTCATCTATGACGAGTATGAGTATTACCTCACCCAAAAGAGCACCAGCGTCATGAACAACGGCGAATGGCAGCCTTTCACGGAAACCACCTACGAAGTGGACTGGAACTATTCCCCCATCGAGATCATCACCACGAAATGGGACGGCAACGACTGGATGAACGACACGAGATCCACCCTTGAATACGACGAGATCGGCTTCGTCCCGGTCATCAAAGAGGAAGTCATCGAGCAATGGATCGATAACAACTGGGTGAACATCCACAAGTATGTGTATGACTACGAGCCCATCGTCACCCTCATCATCAAGGACTGGAACGGCAA
This sequence comes from uncultured Bacteroidia bacterium, assembly GCA_902783365.1. GTDB lineage: Bacteria > Bacteroidota > Bacteroidia > Bacteroidales > F082 > Limimorpha. Next base: position 9,197 of record CACZQL010000025.1, read on the forward strand.
CACCTGGGAGAACCACTACCTCTACACCTTCGAGGGCGACGGCCTGAGCGAGAGAACCATCCTGCTGCAATACTGGCAAGGCGGCGCCTGGCAAAACCAGGAAAAAACCGTCATCACCTACAACGCCTCCCTCCACGAAGAGTCCATCACCATCATGGAATGGAGCAACGCCAGCTGGGTCAACTACGAGCAGCACACCTACGAATACGACAGCCATGGCTACGTGTCCAAGATCTACAAGCGCGCCTGGGAAAACGGCAGCTGGTCCAGCACCAACTACCAGGACATCACCTACACCAGCGACGGTATGGGCAACACCACCGAAGCTGTGGTCCGCGCCAACGGCAACGCCAGCCAAAACACCGACCTCACCTTGTATTACAATGAGGAGGCGACCATCGACTACGAGAATGTGCATCAAATCAACATGGAATACACCGATCTCACCGCGGTCAACGAAACCGAAACCACCGGTCGTTTCAGCGTGTATCCCAACCCCGCGGAGAGCTCCCTGGTGATTCGCGGCGAACAGTTCCAAAAGGCCGAAGTCCTCGACCTCGCCGGACAGAAAGTGATGGAAAGCACCCATCCCACCCTCGACATGAACGCCCTTTCATCAGGCGCCTATCTGTTGAGAATCCAGCGCAAGGACGGCACCATCGAAACCCAGAAGATCGTGGTGAAATAAACGGTCTTTACCATACTGAAAAAGCCGTCCCGGAATCCCGGGACGGCTTTTTCTTATTAATAATATTAGGTGTGATTACATCATCAGGAACGACATCATCACGCCAGCGGCCACTGCGGAGCCGATGACACCCGAGACGTTGGGGGCCATGGCATGCATGAGCAGGTGGTTCGACGGGTCGTACTTCTGACCTTCCACTTCGACCACACGGGCGCTGTCGGGCACAGCCGACACACCGGCGGCGCCGATCATCGGGTTGATCTTCTCCTTGAGGAAGAGGTTCATCAACTTGGCGCCCAGCAGACCTCCGGCGGTAGCCACCGCGAAGGAGCAAGCACCCAGGATGAAGATCTTGATGGAGCTGGAGGTGAGGAACACCGAGGCCTGCGTGGAGGCACCCACGGTGAGACCCAGGATGATGGTCACGATGTCAATCAAAGGATTGGCAGCGGTGTTTTGCAGACGTTTCACCACACCCGACTCCTTGATGATGTTACCGAAGAACAACATGCCGAGGAGCGGCAGCGCGGTGGGGCTGATGAAGGTGGTGAGGATGAGGCCGACGATGGGGAACATGATCTTTTCGGTCTTGTTCACCATACGAGGGGCTTTCATCTTGATGAGGCGTTCTTCCTTGCTGGTCAGCAGGCGGATGATGGGCGGCTGGATCACCGGCACGAGGGCCATGTAGGAGTAGGCCGCGATGGCGATGGGGCCGATGAGGTTGCGGGTGCCGTTGGTGCCGTTGGCGAGACGTGAGGAGAGGAAGATGGCGGTGGGGCCGTCAGCGCCACCGATGATGCCGATAGCGCCAGCCTCTTTCAGGTTGAAACCAAGGTAAAGGGCGCCGATGAAGGTGAGGAACACGCCGAGCTGGGCGGCGGCGCCGAGGATCATCAGCTTGGGGTTGGCGATGAGCGACGAGAAGTCGGTCATGGCGCCGATGCCCAGGAAGATCAAGGGCGGGTAGATACCTTTGTTCACGCCGAAGTATAGGTAGTTGAGCACACTGCCCTCCTGGTACAGTCCGGTCTGGAGGTTCAGCTCGCCGGCTTGGAACACCTCTTTCATGAAGAGCTTCACGTCCTCGATGTTGGCCGCGGCGATGCCATACTGGGTGATGTCGAGTTTATCGACCACCTTGATGGCCTCGCTCAGCACCATGTTGCCGTTGGAGCCGGCAAACACGTCCTTCAGGATTCTCTCGGCGGTGGCATAGTCGAAGCTGAAGGAGCCGGAACTGATGGCCGCCTGCGCGTATTCAAGGGCTTTGGCGAGGTCCACGCCATAGCCTTGGAAGAAGGGGATGTTGCCGCAGATGATACCTGTGCCGATGGGGATGAGGAGCATGGGCTCGAACTCGAACCTCACGGCGAGGAAGATGAAGAGGATGCCCACGAGGATCATGATGATGTTGCCGATCTTGCAGTTACGGAATCCGGTGAGGATCCAGAACTTGCGGAGACCGTCCTTCAGCTGGGCTTGCATGGTAGGGTCTTGGGGAGCCGAGCTGAGCTGCGTGGCCTCGGGTTGGGTGCTCACCGCCGTGTTCTGGTCGGTGTTCACCGCCACGTTTTGGTCGGCGTCAAACTCGGCGACCATCTCCGTCTGTGGGTCCCCGAGGTCGGCGATCCTGGTCGCGAACGCCGGGTTGTTGACCACCGCGACGTTGAGGAGGATCAGGAGGATGACCGAGGCGAGGATGACGACGGGTCTTTTGTAAATACTTTTTTTCTTACCCAACATGACTTTATCCGATTACGATTAACACATCACCTTGGAGCACATTGTCGCCCTGGCGGCAGTTGATGGCGGTGATGGTGCCATCGGCTTCGGCCAGGAGGTTGTTTTCCATCTTCATGGCTTCGTACATGAGCAGCTTGTCGCCTTTCTTCACGGTGTCGCCTTGATGGACATAGATCTGCATGATGGTGCCGGGGAGCGGGGCGGCCATTTTGTAGCCGGCGCCGCCTGTGGCGGCAGGTCTCGGGGCGGCCTGGGTCTTTTCCGACGCGGCGGTTTTGGCAGCGGCGGGACGGGACACGGGAGCCACCACGGGAGCGGCCTGCTCTTCCATTTCCACTTTATATTCAGTGCCGTTCACATTGACGGTGGCAAGGTTGCCCTCAATGTTCTGGACTTCCACTTCGTATGGTTTCCCACTAATGGTGAATTTGAATTTTTTCATTGTATTATGCATTAACGTTTCCAGTGTCTAACTCCATAGTTTTTGTCATTCCACGAAGTGTTCCTTCTCTCGATGGTGATGACATTGCTTTCTTCGTCGTGAAGATTGGTAGAGAGGTACAAAGCCATGCCGATGGCGGTGAGCACCTCATTGGGAATCTCGCCATCTTTAGTGGAGAGGTGAGAGGTGAGAGGTGAGAGGTTTCCGTTTTCCACTTTCTGTTTTCCGCTTTCCGTTTTCTTGGCGTCCTGTTTGGTGAAATAGGCCGCGACGCCTCTGAAGATGGTGGAGAGGATGAAAAGGGCGATGATGACGATAAGGAAGCCCGCGATGGTGACAATCCATCCCTTGGTATAGACCGCAGCCTCGTGTCTCAATAAGATTGATAGGAATTCCATGGCTCAGCGGTTATAACGGGATGTTGGAGTGTTTCTTTTCGGGGTTGGCGAGGCGTTTGGTCTCGAGGGTGCGCAGGGCGCGGATCACGCGGAAGCGGGTGTTGCGCGGCTCGATGACGTCGTCGATATAGCCGAACTTGGCGGCCTCGTAGGGGTTGGCGAACTTCTTGCGGTATTCCTCTTCCTTCTTGGCCACGAACTCGGCGCGTTCCTCGGGGTTGGTGATCTCGGCGATCTTCTTGCCGTCGAGGACCTCCACGGCGCCGCTGGCGCCCATCACGGCGATCTCAGCCGACGGCCATGCGTAGTTGACGTCGTTGCGGAGCTGCTTGCAGCCCATCACGAGGTGGGAGCCGCCATAGCTCTTGCGCAGGGTGACGGTCACCTTCGGCACGGTGGACTCGCCGTAGGCGTAGAGCAGCTTGGCGCCATGGACGATGATGCCGTTGTACTCTTGGCCGGTGCCGGGCAGGAAGCCGGGGACATCGACGAGGGTGACGATCGGGATGTTGAAGGCGTCGCAGAAGCGGACGAAGCGGGCGCCCTTGCGGGAGGCGTCGCAGTCGAGCACGCCGGCGAAGAAGGCCGGGTTGTTGGCCACGATGCCCACCGGCATGCCGTCGAAGCGGGCGAAGCCGACGATGATGTTCTTGGCGTAGTTCTTATGGATCTCCAAGAAGTCGCCGTTGTCCACGATGGCGGTGATGATGTCGCCCACGTTGTAAGGCTTGTTCGGGTTGTCGGGGATGATCTGGTTGAGGGCGTCCTCCATGCGGTCGATGGGGTCGTTGCACTCGCTCAGAGGCGGGTTCTCCATGTTGTTCTGCGGGATGAAGGAGATGAGTCGGCGGATGATGTCGAGGCCTTCCTCTTCGCTTTCGGCGGCGAAGTGGGCCACGCCCGACTTCTGGCTGTGGATGCGGGCGCCGCCGAGGTCGTCGGTGCTGACATCCTCGCCGATGACGGTCTTCACCACTTTAGGACCGGTGAGGAACATATAGCTGTTCGCGTTGGTCATGATGATGAAGTCGGTGAGGGCGGGAGAATACACGGCGCCGCCGGCGCAAGGGCCGAAGATGGCGGAGATCTGCGGGATGACGCCGGAAGCGTTGATGTTGCGCTGGAAGATCTCGGCGTAGCCGGCGAGGGAGCGTGAGCCTTCCTGGATACGGGCGCCGCCGGAGTCGCAGATGCCGATGACGGGCGCGCCGACCTTCATGGCCTGGTCCAACACCTTGCAGATCTTCAGCGACATGGTCTCGCTCAAGGCGCCGCCGAACACGGTGAAGTCCTGGGCGTAAACGTAAACGACGCGGCCGTCGATGGTGCCATGGCCGGTGACGACGCCGTCGCCAAGATACTGCTGCTTGTCGAGGCCGAAGTCAACGGTGCGGTGGGTCACGAACATATCCGTCTCCTCGAAACTGCCTTCGTCGAGCAGGATGGCGATACGTTCACGGGCAGTCATCTTGCCCTTCGCATGCTGGGAGTCGATGCGCTTCTGGCCGCCACCAAGACGGGCCTCACCACGCTTCTCCAGCAACTCTTGTATTTTCTGTTCAATTAACATGATGGTAGGGGTTTAATTCGGAATTCGGAATGCGGAATGCGGAATAACCTTTCGCAGAAAAATATTCCGCATTCCGAATTCCGCATTATGATTTATTTGTTCTTGTTTTCGCAGAGTTCGGTCAGCACGCCGAAAGTGGATTTCGGATGCAGGAAGGCGATGCTCAGGCCCTCGGCGCCCGGACGCGGAGCCTGGTCGATGAGACGGATGCCGGCCTCTTTGGCCTCGGCAAGCTGGTCCTCAATGCCCTCCACCGCGAAGGCGATGTGGTGCATGCCACCACGCCCGTTGTTGTTCGCGATGAATTTGGCGATGGTGCTCTCCTCGCTGGTGGGCTCCAAAAGCTCAATCTTGGTCTGTCCGCAACGCAGGAAGGCGGTCTTCACCTTCTGGTCGGCAACTTCCTCAATGGCGTAGCACTTGGTGCCAAGGAGCGTTTCAAAGAAAGGAATCGACTCCTCCAGGCTGGTGACGGCGATTCCGATGTGTTCAATGTGGGTTGGATTCATGATTTATTCGAATAAATTAAATATAAAAAATACGTATTTTAAAATCGGTGCAAAGGTACAACAATTTATTGAGGTTTCCAATAAAAAAATGGAGACGTTTTTTTAACGCCCCCATTCTTTCTTCTGACTTCTGTCTTCTGTCTTCTCACTTATGCACCTTCCTGATAAACTCCTCCACCTCAGGCACACCGCCTTGATAGACGAGGTAGCCGTTGTAGGGTTCGCGCGGGGTGATCTCGCTGTTGATGGGAGTGAGCATGATGTTTTTCACCTCTTCTCGGTCGTGGGTCTGGCCCAGCGCCCATCCCAGCTTGATGTAGGCGGTCTCGGCGAGCATGTTGCCGGCGGGGATGATGCCGCGGTCCATGAGGTCGCGACCCGTGTCATACACAAACATGTGGGCGTAGCCCCAGATGGTCTGCACGCACATGTACTGGTGAACGCCCTTGTCGGTGGCGCGTTGGATGGCGTCGAACATGCCGCGGTTGACGTGGCCCAGTCCGGTGCCGTCCCAGATGATGCCCTGGTAGCCGTTGTCAACCATCGCGTCGAGCACATCGGGTTTCATGCCGGGATAGTAGTAGAGGATGGCCACCCGGTCGTCGAAGGTGGGGACGATCTTCACGTCGCGGTCCTTGCGGCGGTGGTTGTACTCATCCTTGATGGGCACCACGCCGCGTTTGCGATCGACGGTTGCCACCGGCGTGTCGCCGATGGTACGGAAGGTGCTGCGGTAGCTAGAGTGCATCTTGCGCACGCGGGTGCCACGATGCAGGAAACCGTATTCATCAGAAGTGGGGCCGAACATGCACACCATCACCTCGGCCACATCGCCGTGACCCGCAGCGGTCATGGCGTGCATAAGGTTCAGGGCGGCGTCCGACGAGGGACGGTCCGACGAACGCTGTGAGCCCACCAGCACAATCGGCACAGGCAGGTTTTGGCACATGAAGGTCAAGGCGGCGGCGGTGTGGGCCAAGGTGTCGGTGCCGTGGCCGATGACGATGCCGTCGATGCCGTTCTGGATCTCCTCGCCGATTTTCTTGGCGAGGGCGATATATTCTTTGGGTGACATGTTCTCGGAGAACACGGCGAACACCTTCTCGGTGTCGAGGTTGCAGATGTCGGCCAGTTCCGGCACGGCGCCATAGAGCTCACCCGGCGAGAAGGCGGGGATCACCGCGCCGGTGCGGTAGTCGAGGCGCGAGGCGATGGTGCCGCCCGTGCCCAACAGCTTCACGTGGGGAAGTCCCTCGGTGTAGGGGAACTCCTTCTCCGGGATGTGGTAGTTGGCTTTCTTGTAGTCGGTCTCCACCATGCCCGTGATGGTGCTGATATCGACACCGATGTTATAGCCCGTGTTGACCTTCATCACGATATGCTGGTCGTCCTGGAAGGCGGCGCGGGGCAGGATGGTGCCTTTGAAGAGGCCGCCGGTGGTCTGGCACTCGGCCTGGCTCCACACGCGGCAGTTATATTTCTTGAGCACCTCCAACGAGGCGCCCCAGTATCCTTGGAAAAAATCTTCAGCCATGTTCTTCGTTATTTGATGTTGTTTGCCAATTCTTTCAGTTCGATGTTGCCCACCGCTTCTTTCATCTGGCCCATGATCCAGTTGCGTTTGTTGACGGCGGCGTGGAATTTCTTGTTGGGGATGTAGGCGGCCATCAGCTTGTCGAGTTTCTTGTTGATGGTTTCCTCGGAAGCCCTGCGGAAGCCGATTTTGCGGAGGGCCTCCTTGATGTCGAGCGAGCCGTCCTCCACGAGGGTCGGGGCCACGTTCCAAGCCAGGCGGTAGTTGAGTTTCTCCCGCTTCAGGCAGGCGAAGAGCTTGTAGAGGGTGTCGTAGCCAAAGGTCGATTGGGGGTTCTTGCAGAGGAGGTTTTTGAGTCTCATGCCCACGAAGCAGCCCAGCAGGCGACCGTCCACGCCGAGTTTCTCCACGATGTCGTTCATCGTCGGGAACCAGTTCTTGGCGAAGATGTAGGTGAAGCAGTCCTCCGGCACGTTCCATTCCTTGAGTTTGTAGTAGCGGTCGATGACCTCGGAGGGGAGCTCTTTCTTCATGGCTTCGATCTTCTTCGGGTCGAGCGGGATGGGGGCCGAGTCGGTGTCGGGGTACATACGGTCGGCGCCGGGCAGCACGCGCTCGAAGATGGTGATGCCGTTGCAGATGGCCTTGCGGGTCTCCTTCGGCACGCCGTCGAAGGCCATCAGGCAGCGTTCCTCGATGGTCTCAATCGCGGTAGGCATGTCGTTTTGCGGACCCCAGATAAGGATGAGGGCATCCTTTTCGGTGGCATGGACTTTCTTGCCCAGTCTGCGCCACACCGAGGGTTCGAGCACCGGTTCCAACATCTCGTCGTGGAGCATGTTGGGGCGTTCGAGGCAAGCGATGACTTTCAGGCGGTCGGCGATCTCGTCGGCGAACATCTTGCCTGGCTGGGTGAAGTGCGACAGCACGCCGCGGAAGCCTGGCAGGCGGACGATCTTCAGGGCGCCGCCAGCGGCTTTGGCGTCGCAGATGGGCGTGTAGTCGGTCTTGAAGCCCACGTCGGCCACTTCCACTTTCCAGTGGGGTTTCTTCAGGGTCTTGTTCAGTTTTTGGGCGAGCAGCACCAGCGACCACTGGCGGAAGCACTCGTTGTGGGAGAGCTCGGGGATCCACTTGGCGTGCTGGACGCCTTTGAGTTCGATACGGGTGCCGCCTTTGCAGCTCACGTTCACGTCCTGGCGGCCCGCGCCCATGCCGGTGCGCACCAGTCCCGTGGAGCGGCCCAGGAAGCGGATGTACTCGCAGGTCTCGCGCAGCTCATCGGGATTCTTGCAGTCAGGATAAGTCACCGTCTCAATCAACGGCACGCCCAGACGGTCCGTCTGATAGACACGGCGGTGCCCGATGTCGCTGATCTCGCGGCAGGCGTCTTCCTCGATGCTCAGCTGGATGAGACGGATGTCCTTCTTGGGCATCTTAAGCAGGCCTTCCACGCCCACGATGGCGGTACGCTGGAAGCCTGTCGGGATGGAGCCGTCGAGGTATTGTTTACGGGTGATGTGCACCTCGCCCACGATGTTGAGGTTGGAGCGGAGGGCGATGACGATGGCGTTGTGCAGGGCCTCTTTGTTGATGGGGAAGGGAGGCGTGTCGTCGATGTCGTAGGTGCAAGCCGTATGGTTGTTGATACGATAGACAATCTCTTTTTTAGTTTTGAACTCCATGAGGGCCGTGCCGTCGTATTCGCCCAGCTCGGAGAGGGTGGGGCGCATGTGGCGGATCAGCTCGGCGTCATAGTCGTCAAATTTGTTGAATCGTCCGGCGGGACAGCGGCAGAACAGCTTCTCTTTGGTCTTGATTTGCTGGTGTACCTCCAGTCCCGACATGAAGCCGATGCGGTCGTAGTCGGCCTGCGTGGCTTGTTTGCGCTCCACGTAGCCGGCCTCTTGTTTGGTCAGCTCGTAGTTGGCGCGAGGATCAAAGTTTGTGCTCATATATTTTCAATTTTCAATTTCTCTTTTTCTGTTCAAAAGAATCGGCTAAATTACAAAAATATCAGATTGGTTTTAAAAAAAGCCATTTTTTTTCAAAACTCCTCGTGAAAATTAAGAAGTATTCTTACATTTGCAAGGAAAATCCAGGTATGAAACAGAAAGTAATCTTCATCACCGGAGCGAGCAGCGGCATTGGATACGACACCGCTGAGAGGCTCGCCAAGCAGGGCCATAAGGTGTATGGCGCCGCGCGAAGAATGGACAAAATGACTCCGTTGAAAGCCTTTGGGGTCATCCCCATCCAGATGGATGTGACCGACGACGCCTCGATGGTGGCGGGAGTGAACGCCGTTATGGAAGCCGAAGGCCGCATCGACGTGCTGGTGAACAACGCCGGCTACGGGTATTTTGGCGCCATTGAGAACGTCAGCATGGAAGAGGCCCGGAGGCAAATCGAAGTCAATGTTTTCGGCTTGGCACGGTTGACCCAGCTAGTATTGCCACACATGCGCGCGCAAGGTTCGGGAAGGATTGTCAACGTGGCCTCCATCGCCGGCAAGATGGCGTTGTACTTTGGCGGTTGGTACCATGTTTCCAAATATGCCGTGGAGGGGTTCAGCGACGCCTTGCGGATGGAGTTGAAGCCGTTCGGCATCGACGTGGTGACCATCGAGCCCGGCGGCATCCGGACAGACTGGGGCATCATTGCCGCCGAGCACCTGACGGAATCATCCAAAGGGACGGTGTATGAAGAGGCTTCCCTGAACGAGGCCAGGATCATGAAATACGGCTATTCGAGCAAGCTGCTCTCTCCCCCATCGGTCATCGCCAAGGCCATCTGCAAAGGGGTGAACCGGAAACACCCCAAGGCGAGATACCGCACGGGAACAGGCGCCCACAGCCTGGTGTTCCTGCATTGGCTGCTGCCCACAAGATGGTGGGACGCGCTGATGAGGAAGTTGGGGGAGATAGAAGTAAGAAGTAAGAAGTAAGAAGATGGAAGACAACTATCAACTCATCACCAAAACCGTGGCCGGACTCGAAGAGGTGCTGGCCGCCGAAATCAAGAATTTAGGGGCGAAAAACGTGCGAGTGATGCACCGCGCCGTCATCTGCGAAGGCAACAAAGAGATGATGTACCGCCTCAACTATAACTTGCGCACCGGCCTCAAGGTGCTGAAACCCTTCAAGACCTTCTTCGCCAAGAACCCGGACGAGCTCTACAAAAAAGTGCAGGAAATCCAATGGTGGGAGCTTTTGAGGACCGACCAGACCTTCTGCATCGACGCGGTGACCAGCGGACGCTGCTTCACCCACTCGCAATACGCCGCCCTCAAGATGAAGGACGCCATCGTCGACCAGTTCCGCGACGCTGTAGGACCACGACCGAGTATTAATACTTTGAATCCCGACCTGCGCATCAACCTGCACATCCGTGAGGACAAGGTGCAGATCCTCTTCGACAGCTCCAACGAGAGCCTGCACCACCGCGGCTACCGCAAGCAAGTGGATAAGGCCCCGATGAACGAGGTGCTCGCGGCAGGGTTGATCCAGCTCTCCGGCTGGAAAGCCGACTGCAACTTCCTCGACTGCATGTGCGGCTCCGGCACCCTGCCCATCGAGGCGGCCATGTTCGCCATGAAGATCCCGGCAGGCTACTACCGCAAGCAATGGGGCTTCATGAAGTGGGACGACTGGGACCCCGAGCTATGGCAGCGCGTCAAAGCCGAGGCCGACAGCCAAATCTGCGAGTTCGACCACGAGATCTGGGCCTCCGACCGATCGCCCAAGGCCGTGTCCATCGCAGAGAGCAACATCGCCAACGCCCATTTGCAACACGACATCCACCTGCTGAAAAAAGACATGGCCGACCTCACCCCGCCCGAGGAAGGCGGCATCGTCATCATCAACCCGCCCTACGGCGACCGCCTCGAAGAGGACGACATCGACCAAGTGTATGAGGACATCGGCAATACCCTGAAACACAACTTCCAGGGCTACCGATGCTGGCTCATCACCGACGACGCCGTGGCCCTGAAACACGTCGGCTTGAAACCTTCCGCCAAAATCCCCGTCTGGAACGGTCCCCTGGAATGCCGCTTTGTGTGCTTCGACATCTTTGGAGGAAGCCTGAAGGAGTGGAAAACTAAAAACTGCTAACTGTTAACTGCTAACTGCTAACTGCTCTTCCTCATTGTTTTGGGGAACGCACGGGACGGACGGGGAGACCGTAGTAGCGGAGGCAAGTGTCCTCGAGACTTTTGACGTCAGGCTTGTTGTTGGTGTTGCCATAAACCTTATTTTGGGCACCAGTAAGGACGTTAACACACTTGGCATGGTCGGGATGGGTTTCGTCCAATTGGTTCGTCCAATAACAGCCATAGTAATTGATTTTAAGAATGTTGTTTTCGGAACGATAACCTGTATAAGGAAGGAAAATGCTCTTTCCGTTACGGGTAAAGAGCTTGCCTCGCACGCCATTTTGATAAACCTCTTCTTGTTTTGTGTATTGATATAATTCACGCCATTGTTTCAGGGTGGGCATACACCACTCATGGCCCCAGAAGGCCTTCACCATGTCATCAACAGCCGTCAACTCTTTCCTGTTGTCAACAGCACCATATTGGGCATTGGTGTTATACTTTTTGAGTTTGGCTTCGTTATTTGAAGAGCCTTTTTGTATTTGACAATGTTGGTAGGTGTTCCAATTGTAAGAATACTTTGGACTGGATTCACCCCATGCTAAATAACTGCCACTTTGTTCAGGCAATTTGGCGCCAAGGTTTCTTGTACTCCACAAGGTGCCGCTGGGAAGGCCGAAGTCCACAAAGTCGTTGGGTGAAGAAGTCTTGAAAACGTATTCCGCACCGTAAACAACGCCCACATCACCGATTGCGTAAGCCCGCACATGATAGACTTCATCCTCCTCAAGGTTGGAAATTGTTCGGACAAAATAGGGAACACTTAGGTCGGTGATGGCATAATGATCATCATTGATGGTGGGTTTGTTTTTCTTGCCCCAACAGACGCCGAGTTTTTCGACTTTGACAGAGTCGTTTTTGAAGGTCATCTGTCCTCTAAACACCGCGGACGTGTTGGTTATTTCATCTGGCAGGTGTGTCTCCACCTTCACAAGTGAAAGATTGGAGGTGCATTGGAACAGCAACAGCATCATTGCCCCTACAACGATGATGGCAAAGAAAGAGTTTTTGAGTTTTTTCATGGATTTATTTAATAGTTATCAGTTTTCAGTTATCAGTTTTCCGTTCAATAAAGCCCCATGGTTTCTTGAAGAGGTCGAGTTTGGTGAAGGAGGAAAGTTGTGCCTGGTTCTTCACAAAGATACGGGAAGAGAGGAAGCCGTAGCCACCGTTGACGTTGCTGTAGCCGGAGGAGAGGCTCAAGCCGCTCTGCATACCCTGGAGGGTTTGGTACCAGTTGTTGAAATCTTCGCCCGCGGCGGCGATGTAGATGAAGAAGTCGTCGATGTAGCGGGTCACGTTAGGATGGTTTGCGTCCCAAACGGTGTCGTTTCCGATGGCACGTTGCAGTTCGTTGAACAGGGAGTTCACCGAATAATAGAGCCGGTAAAAGTTGTCGGTGCCCAGCACTTTCTCGTAGGTGTCGAGGGGCCGTGCGCCGTAGGACCAGGTGACCTCCTTTGGTTCCATGGGTTGGCCGGCATGTTGTTCCAAATAGCGGAACTGCATGACGATTTGATAAAGCACGGCTTCGTCGGTGGACGAGAAGAGCAGTGTGGAGAGGGCATGGCTGGGGGCCGCTTGGAAATTCACTGTGGAGCCCACCGAGATGTCGCCACCCACGATGCCCGTTTCGGCATGCACCGTGTCGTAATCGGGTTTCACGACGCAGAGACGGTAGCGGTAATGCCAGGAGGCGTTGTTGGTGTTGAAACGTTCGGTGGTGAAATAGAGTCGTTGGTGGGGTGCGAAAAAGATTCCTTCCTTTTTGTTGTGGATGGTGAGGGTATCAAGGAAGATGCGTCGTCCGGTGGGTTGAAAGGTTTGACCCGGGGCTCCGCGCAGTTCGTCGAAGAAGGCGACGAGTTTACCAGGGTAGTTGTTGGAGTCGAACACAGGGGCGTAGTCGTAGGCGTTGATGGGGTGGTCGTTGTCGCCGCAGAACGTCCGGGTGATTTTGACGTAGTTAGTGTCGGCCTTGTAATTGATGAGGCCATAAACGACGGGGGTGTCCTTATAGTCAGCATAGAGATCGACATCCGTGCTGCAAGAGGCCAACACCAGCAGTGCCAAGAGAATCAGGTGAAGTTTCAAAGCAAAGAAGTTTTTAATTTAGAAATCCTCCCACCACAAACCGCAAGCGAATGTCACCGTAATGGGTGGTCAGGCCCTCGAAAGGTTTTTCTCCGGCCTCGTTTTGGAATTGTGGGTCGAACAAATTATAGAAACAATAGCGATAGACGAGAGAAAACTCAGCATACCACCTTGAGTTTTTTTCCGGCAAATGCATCAACCCAATAGCCATTTCACCTTCTAATCCATTTTTCGCAAAACCGCTATTTTCAGGGTTCTCGTGAAAATAAGCGGCTTCCTCAGAGACAACGGGAATGCAGTAAGCGGCACTTAAAGTGGCAAAGGAAAGCATATTTTCCTTGGCATAACGCGTTAGGACATATTTGACATCCACTTTTGGTTTAACACCGTTGAAAAAGCACCATCGTTGCCTGATAACATGGGGGTATTCCATGCAGAAGGCCAGGGATTCCAACCCACAACCCACTCTTAGGGACAGTGGGGATTGAGGGTTCATGATTAGCACCCCTATGTTAGGAGAGAGGAAGGACCCCAAGTACCCGGGATAATCGTCTTTTTGAAAAATAACGGACATGGTGGAGCCGGTACGCATATTAAACCTATCGCCCTCAGGACCTTTCACAATCAGAGGGAGGTTCACCGCGCGAAAATCCGCTTGGAGATCAATTCCGATTTTGGTGTGGTTACGCTGCTTTTTCTGCGAATAGGCATTGGGCAGCAGCATCAGCATTAAGGCTAAAAACAGCAGGTTTTTTTTCATATACTCTTCATTCAAGTGTCACAAAAGTACAACTTAATTTGAATATAAGGGTTACTTTTTTAATACCCCTGGGGATTTGACAGTTTAAAACCCAACATAAACGGCTTACTTCTATTCTCAAGACGTTCCATATAATTGTCAGCATAATCATCATCAAAAAGAACTCTGAGAGTGGGGAGAGCCATGGTCAGGCCGACATAGAAGCCTAACGAGTTTGATTTAATGTTGGATCTTTTGTCCATATCCAGCAGTCCGATTCGTGAACCCACATCAAGACTGAAGCAAATAAAATCAAATGTGACCCCTGCCAATAAATCAAGATCCACACGCTTCATATAGGAGGGATCAAAATTTTCTGAGACATTTACGGAAGGCATCAAGGTTAACCTAATAGAGAGGTTTGACCTATGTTGGTCGAACACAAAGTCATAATCAAACATCAAAGGGATATCGATAAACCTTTGGCGTTCAAGCGGGTAATCATCCAAGTGATAAGGAGCGTCCTCTTTTAAAAGTTTTTGAGAGCGAAACTGCACACAGGGGGAAAAATAACGAGTGTGAAGGGCAGCGCCCACATAATAACCGCCATAATTATAGTTGTTTTTTATCACCCGGCCATTGTCTGTGGTGATTTTGAGTTTGGTTTTGTCTGAAGTGTAACCACCGTCAATGGAATAATATACCTGAGCCGTCGCGTTTTCGCAAAAACACAAAGACAAAAGCCAAGCAACAAGAACAAACACAATCTTTTTCATGGTTGTTTCAGTTAAAACGTGTAGGTGACGCCGAAGGTAAGCCCAAAGGTTTTGGTCTTGATTTCATTGATTTCAGAATACGGAGATCCATGTTTGTCAAGGTCGAGCAAACCTTTCCGAATGCCCACCTCGAAACCAATTTTCGAAAAATCCACAGAGACAAAACCCAATAGTTTTACGTCGAATTGGTTCATTCCGCCGAAGTCAGAGGAAACCGAGAAATTGTAGGAAGGCGCCACGCCGACCCTTGCCGCAATCAGGGTGTAATAAGTAATGTATTCGTTATAATACCTTGCAATGCGAAACCCGAGTTTGGGTGTCGTTATTGGCATTTCGAGGAGGACTTGCGAGGAGGGAGCGTATTGGCCAAGGGACATCGTGCCTTTATGATGCAAGGGCTCAAACAAAAGCTGAAGCCCCACATTGCAATAGGCATAATTATAATAACTGCCGACATAAAACCCCCGATAAGCGAAGACATTGTCAACCTCATCGCCGTTTGCCAGTTTCAGATGAGCCGTTGTGTTGTCGG
The DNA here is from genome assembly GCA_902783365.1 of uncultured Bacteroidia bacterium. Classification (GTDB taxonomy): domain Bacteria; phylum Bacteroidota; class Bacteroidia; order Bacteroidales; family F082; genus Limimorpha. Next base: position 24,381 of record CACZQL010000025.1, read on the forward strand.
TGACATAGCCCATGACGATGCTGATGGGGTACCTCTTTTGGGCGTAGGCGGAATTAGCTAAGCCCATGAACACCAATAAGAGCGTAAAAAGAAGTGATTTTTTCAAGTCATAGCGGTTTTTCATGATATAGATTTTATTTTGAAGTTTATGTATCACAAAGACGATATTCTTAGGCTCCTTGATTGGAAGAAGCCGCCAACAACCAGCCTAAGGCAGATTTCCCCATATTTTGACTGAAATCCGGCATAAGGCATAGACCCTTCGTTGACATAGTTTTGGCTGAAATAGTTAAAAAGGGCATATTTGTAGAGCAATCCAAGTTCCGCATACGCATTTTTAGAACTAGAATAGACTTCAAGGGAATAGCCCTGGCGGTTCTCAGAATAACCGCCTTCGACCGCAGGAATAAACAAAAAGCTAAAACCGGCAGAAACCTCAAAGCCCTTGTTGAGTGTAGCGACATCCGCCTTGTTGCCGTCTATGTAGTAAGAGATCGGACAATGATACGCTCCTCCAAGCATCAGGGATGGCCTGAAAAAACTGATGGGATTTGTAAAAACATAGTATAGTTCGAATTCGGGTTTGATTCCATTGGAGACATGAAGCAAACTTTCGGTTTCGCCGGGATAGGTCATTGTGAAAGCTGAACGTTCGTAGGCGCAACTGAACTTGGCGGCAACAGGTATCATAGGCATGGAAATAAAAAAACCGAGGGCTGGTTGAGGTGCATTCCCATACACGAGATCCTCGTCAGCGATCATCGCCTTCCACAAATTCAACCCGTTATGAAGCCTTTGGGCATCCAGTTTTGACCCGTCGGGGCCGTACATCCTAAACGGGGCACTTGCGAGGTGGTTGTCAAATTGCGCGAACATGGCAATACGGGGCATGGGGCGTTGAGCAGACACTCCCAACACAATCAAAAACAATCCCAATACAATAATAAATCTCTTCATAAAAGTAAAAAAAGGTTAACTCAATACTCAATCCCTTCTCTATTAAGTGCGAACTTGGCTCTATCGTACCCATGATCGGCAGCGATTTTCATGCTTTCGACAAATTTTTCGAAACGTTTTCTATAACCCATACCTTTACACCCTTGATTTTTGTAGTACATGACAGCAGAATGGTAATATGCCTCAGGGTCCTGGCACAATGCTATCTGTTTCTCAAACAAGTCCAAGGCTTCCTTGTATTCCTTGTTGGCATAATGTTGAAAAGCGCGTGTCATGTAATTGCCCGTATTTTCATCCGTGTTTGTCGAGGAACTTGCGGAACCGGAATTGTTCTCGCCGTGGATGCCACTGATCGTGAAACCAGGCAGAGTAAAATTGATGCTTTGGTTCGCTGTTCTCCCTTTGTCGTTGGCATCGTAACGCAATTGTTTTTTTACACTGACAACAACCACATAGGTGTCGGGGTCAGAAGCACTGTATTTGGGTTGCTTGGCAATTTTAGTCCACTCTCCACCATAAGGTGTGACAGATTGTATGGTTGTCTGGACATGGGTGTTCTGCAACGCCCTGACATATCCAAAAGAGTTCCTGAAGTAACCATTGGACACGACTTCATTTACCATGGAGGATGAAGAAGGCAGGAAATCATTAAAAATTCTACAACCCATCCTGTCATATCCTCCAAAGAAATGCATTCGCAGCTGTTCACTGCATTGGCCACTATTGGACTGATCGGAAGCGATGCAGTTCGAGTATTCATAAAACTCGTTCACAGCATTCATGATTTTGTTGATTTCGACCGAACTCAATTTAATGGGCTTGGTGTCACCAAGGGTAAAAGCCATGCTGGCAATCACCCCAAAAGCGGCCAACAAGCAAACAAGAAGCACTTTTATCTTTTTATTCATAATAAACAGATTTAAGGCTGAACAAATCGGTCTATTTTCCAGAATGAATCCCACTAATGGTATAATCAGGCAGCCTCAGATTTATCGTTTGTAATACATCTTTAGTTATAGTATCACTTTTATATTTACTAACAATACGCTTGTGTACATATATACTAACCATATATTTATCGGGTTCTAATTCCGAATACTTAGGCATCAACGTTTTCACCCATTCTCCATCACGGGGAGCCATTGAAACCACCTCCATCTGAACATCTGACTTGCGTAAAGCACGACAATAAGCGTTAAAACTAGAAAAATAGTTTGTGTCTTCTATACGAAAATAGTGACCATCATCTTCTTCAGCTTGGGTAAAAAAATCGTTATTAATTGGACAATGGGACCGATATCCAAAATAATTAACAGTTAGCCGCTCCATACAATGGCCAGCAGTAGGGCCTTCTTCAGCGATTACATTTGAACAATCATAAAAGTCATGAACAATTGTTTCAATCCTTTCAATTTCATACTCCGTCAATTTTACGGTAGTTTGACTAAAAACCGACAAGGGAGCAATTCCCAAAGCAATAACTATCAGTAGTAATCTAATAATATTCATAATTTCTTTTTTACTCATTGGAGTGTCGTAACTATCGGAAGCGTTAAAAAAGCAAAGGAAGTGTTTTTATGTTTTTTAATGGTTGAATAATAATGTAACAAGGCCATGGCCAAGGTTGAACTTATATTTGTTATTCCCTAAATCATCAAGCAATGAGTCAAAAACCGTATTACTCAATGATTTAGGGAATCTGTTAAAAACAATTCGCTTCTTACAGTATTTTACTTACAAGGAAAAAGCGAGGCCGAAAAACCAGCCGTGCGTCGAGGTCTTGGTTGCCTCATTGTTATCAATGTCGAACAGACCACCCCGATAGCCAAAATAGGCGTTATAATGGGAATACCCCAAATACAAACCACCTAACAAATTGACATCGTAGGGTTTATGGTCGCTGGCGATTCCTCTGTCAAGTTTATAGCATGGCATCACCCCTACAAAAGGATAGGTTTTCAAGAAAAACCCATTACTATTATAGAAGAAATAGTTGAGTTTTATCGTCAAAGGCATCTCAAGGGAGATTTGTGCGTCGGGGATAGTGGACTTGAAAGCCGATGCATTGCCATCTATCCTCTTGTTATAACGCGCCTGGGCGCCCACCGTAAAACTAACAACATGGCCAAAACTATACATCGCAGAGCCATAAAAACCAGCATATTTGGCCATATTCACTTCTCCTAGATTGTCTTTCTCAACTAACCGCTCGGGAGCATATCCAACATGAAAACTGAACTGTGCGTATGCCTGTTCTCCAAAAAAAGCGGAAAGGAAAACAAAGGCTAAAAGTATAAATAATCTCTTCATTTTATTTTAGTTAATAGGTGTTAATAATACATTTACCAGCCTGCGGTAACTCTAAAGTAAATTTCGCCAAAACGTGAAGTATAACCTTCAAAAGGATGTATATCCATGGCACTGTAATAATAGTCTTGATTGAAGAAGTCATAGAAATTCAATCGGTACAAGAGCGCCATCGACATGTAAAGGTTCTTTTTCTTGAGCTGGGATCTCGCATCATTCATCTCACGACTGTACTGACCATCGGAGTGGCTATTATAATAGTTTGTCATCTGATCGAACATATTGTTCATAATACCACTTGGGAGCCATTGGATACCAACGCCCATAACACCTTCCAATCCGTTGTTAACGGCTTTTAGGTGATTGGGGTCCACATCGAAAGGACCGCTATAGGTAAAGTGATAGTTGTAAGCGGCACCCAAATAGGCGATCGGAACCGGAGCGTAAGGATGTTTAAGCTTGTCCGTCAATTCAATTTTCAAGTCTAATTCAGGAACCACAGAGTTGGTAACAAAAGGAGTTTTCGCAGGATTGCCGGGATAGGTCATATTGATGCCAAACCTGTGAAAGTTCACCATCAAATCGAAACCAAAACGCCTTCTTGGAAAGGTAAAGGCGGCATTAAGACCAAGGTGTCCACCTCCAATGACCGGGGGAGCATCCTTGAAATTCAAAAAGTGCAAACGCTTGGCATCCAGTTTTGTTCCATCGGCATCCCTAACGTTCACGGGGACCGTGGCCAAACGATAACTTTGGGTGCCTCCAAAGGAAACATAAACGTTTTTGATTCTTGGAGGCCTTTGTGAAAAGCCGCACACTGCCAGGCTTAACAACAGCACGATAAGTAATGTTTTTTTCATAAGCTAAAATATTAGGTTAATAAATTCCATACAGACCAAGAATGGAGACTGCTTTAAACAAATACCAGGTTTGATCTTCAAAATCCATGTTACCCGAAACGAGGGAAGAGCCAAACAACTCATCCCATTGCCTTTTCAAAACCAGCAAATACGAAACGGCCTTGTCGTCTCTTTGTCTGCGTTTCATATCTTTACAGCCTTGATTCTTCAGGTACATGATGGCAGCATAATAATAGGCCTCAGGATCTTCGCATAACGCTATCTGTTTCTCAAACAAAGACAAAGCCTCATTGTATTCCTTGTTGGCATAATGCTCGAATGCGCGAGCCATGTAGTTGCCTGAGCTGGCATTGTTCGTAGTGTTGCTCGAGGAACCCGAGGATGGGGAACTGTTATCATTATGAATACCGCTGATGGTGTAACCCGGCAGTGAAAAACTGATAGTTTGATTGACCGTTTTTCCTTTGTCGCCAGATTGATAATGTAATTGTTTTTTCACATTGACACTAACCATATAGACATCGGGGTCAGAAGCATCGTTCTTGGGTTGTTTCAATATTTTGGTCCACTCTCCCCCGTAAGGTTTTACGGATTCCAAGGTGGTTTGAACATGAGTGTTCTGCAACGCCCTGATATAACTAAAAGAATTCCTAAAATGACCATTTGTCACATATTGGCTTACCAGAGAAGAAGATGTCAAAAAATCATTATAAATAGGACAACCCATTCTGTCATACCCCCCAAAAAAATGCTCACGCAAATTTTCACTGCATTGACCACTGTTAGCCAAATCTGCTGCCACACAGTTGGAATTCTCATAAAACTCGTTCACCATATTCGTGATTTTTTCAATTTCAGATGAACTCAATTTGATAGGTTTTGCTGTACCAAAGGTAAACGCCATGGTTGTTAACGCAACCAATGCAGGCAACAAGAAAACAACTAATACTTTTATCTTTTTATTCATAATAAATAGATTTAAGGTTGAACGAATCGGTCTATTTTCCAGGAGGCTCGCCTCATGGTTATAGTTTCTGAAGGTCGGTGATGAGCCAACCCGCATTGTAACCTGGGCGTTCAAGGAATTGCACCGTGAAATGATAGCCGGGAACCGTGAAGAAATGATATTGCACATTCAACACATGGTTGAAAGTCAGCTTATTGTCGTAAATCATGGTGAAAAACACCGTCAAGGGATTCACACGATAGGCTTTGTCAGCGTAAGCCGTCACGCTTTTCTTGTTATGGGCATTCGAGATTTCCTTGAGGCCCAAAAACTTCATTTCGTGCTCCACAGGCGAAATGCCGCGCACGGAAAGGGTATCGGGAGTCAAGTGCAGGAAATCGGCCTCGGCATCGAATATGACCCATTTGAACTCGCCCGGTTTCACCAATTCAGGTTTGAGGAAAAGCGTTACATCGCATTCCTTTTTGTCGTAAGTGCAACGGCACAACACCTGAGCGCACCAGGTACTGTCGGCATAAGCCAAGGTGACAGGTTTCCCGGATGCCACGACGGCATCCAGGAAACTCATGACAAAGGTTTGAATCTCCTCTTGATGATTCGCATCAAGGGTATCCAAGAGATAATTCCGATCGAAGAGACTTAACAGATAACTCCGGTGTAAGCCCGGGTCATAATAACCCTCGAATTTATTGCCCTCAATATCCTTTTCCAAGTTGAAACGCTCAAAAAAGATGTCAAGCATTTCCACCCGATGTTGTAGTATCTCCTCGTTGAACACCTGATTGATGGACTGAGCCAACGATGTTCCAAGACCGGCAAAAAACAAGGCCAGGACCAATAGGTAGGTTGAAAAACGGTTCATGGTTAACCAGCTGTTGTTTCTTCTACCTTGATGTCTCCGAACTTGACGTTCCAGTGGGTGCCCCAGTCATCATCCTCGCGAACCACATAGATCTTCACCGCCTTTTTGGTTTTATCGCGATAAACAGTACGCTCGCCCTGTTTGCCTTCAAAGTATTGGAAGAAAATCGCCGTGCCTTCATAATGGTCACCCACCTTGTAAATATTACTGATACGCACCGTTTCGGCCTTTTCAATCCTCACACTGGTGTAACGCAGCCGCTTCAGGTTCTGGAGATACTGTTTCATGGGCTTGGGGCGTACGGTCGTAATGCCATTACGCAAAGAAGAGACTTCCATAATGACGGGATCATGATACCTGCCATCAATATAATAAGAATCACCATTTCCCATAAACAGGTGCAATGCGCTCTTAATGTAATAATCTTTCATGCTTTCGGAGTTGGATTTGTTACCAATCTCCGTAAGATAACCTTGGAAGTCCGTAATCAACTGGATAGTTCTTTCTCTGAGTTCCTCAATCTCTGGTTCGGAAAGATTGTCTGATTCCTGGGCCTGAACCGCGAAGGTGCCGGCAAAAGCAATGAATAATAACAATAGATATTTTTTCATGGTCGATTATTTTTAGTTTTGTTTATAAATCTCGTGAAGTTTCAGATAGGTGATTTTCCCGTTGCTGTCTTTTTCGGCTGACAGCACCACAAAGCTGGCCAACGAGGTGGAAGTGGCCACGCGTGCCAGGAAGTCGGCAGAGGTCTCGCGCGACACCATGGTGTTGAAGCTGCGGCCATAAACCTCGACTCTCGCCCTTGGTGAGGCAAAGTACCTGGCAAGAAGGGGATCCACCCGGTTGATGCGGTCCATCTTGTTGCTGTTTTGCGAAGTCAGTTGCATCAAGGCGGCGAGGAAGTCGTCGCCATTGTTGGTGGTGGGGGCTACCGTACCGCCACCATTGTAGGAAGGCGCCGGCGAGCTGGAATTTCTGACGTTCACCTCATAAAGCGGAGTATGTTTGCCCACACGGGTGGTTCTGCTCTTGGTGCTTTCCATCAGTCTGTTCCAGTCGGGCTGGGTATTACCATTCACCATGGAGGACAACTCCTTGAGGAACGAAAGGGTGAAAGCGCCTCCTTCGGTGAGTGCTGCTGAAGGCTCGCCCACCGAGCTGCTGCACACCAGAACATTGCCAGAGACACTGCCAAACAGGCTCTTGTAGTTCTTCTCGGCACTGCCCTTGATTCTGGTTTCCTCACTCAGCATCAAGTCCTTGGCCGACATGCCCGCCACAAACGAGTTGCAGCAATCGGCCATGACGATTCTGAATTTCGGGCTCTTCGAGGCAATCTTCTCATCCACTTTGTAGAGTGGCATCATTTCGCGGTCGGTGTGGCCAAGGGCCATCTGGGGATAACGGGACTTGTCATCGACGGCGCGACCGCCATGACCGGTGTAGTAGAAGAAAACCATATCGTTGGAACCCACTTTAAGACGCTGAACGGCTTTTTCCACATTCGAATAGGAGTAGTCGTCGCCCGAAATGGTCACTACATTGGCTTCATAGCCGCAAGCCGCTGCAATGGCCATCATCTCCACTTCCATGGTATAACTGTCTTTGAGGCAACTTTCACCGATACTGGGGTCGTCAATATTGGCCACGATGATTCCGTGCATGGTCTGAGCCTTCAAGGTGCCGGCAAAAAGCACTGCCACCAAGGCTATCATAAGAAAGAATATCTTTTTCATATTGCGTAAGTTTGTTTCTGATGAATAAATAATTGGTTTTTGTTATTAACTAACGGATTTCATAGCAAGGCATCTGTCCGAAGCGGGCTGATTGTTGCTTCACCCTTTCGAGGAGGGATTTCCAGTCGTTGGTGCTGCCCGAGTTCAAGTCCATGAGGAACAGTTGCGTGAAGACGCCACCCTCCGGGGTGCTCATGGCCGTGCCACCTTGCGACGCGGCGCATACGGTCACACTGCCGGACGCTTCCATAAACAAAGCTTTGTAACGGTTGACGAGGTCGTTTTGGTTCAGCCGGTCGTCGCCCTCAGGCAGGGGAGTGTCTTTGGAAGTCCCTTGGTTGTTCGAAGCTCCAAAAACACCTTGTCCGCAATCGGCCATCACCACAGTAAGCCTGGGATTCTTCGAGGTGATCAAACGCTCCACCAGGTCCAACGGCATCGTGTCTTTCGAAGAGGTACCGAATGCCATGCGAGGGAAAGCCGATTTGTCGGTGGCTTCACGGCCACCATATCCCGAGAAATAGAAGAACACCACATCGTTGGCGCCACATTTCAGCTGTTTGAGCTCTTGCTCCACTTTGGCCGCGAAGAAGTTGTCGCCTTGCAAGGCATGCTTCTCGAAGGAATAGTTCAAGGCCTTTGCCACCGCCTGCATTTCCATCTCGATGTTGTAACTGTCTTTCAGTGAGGCGGAACCGATGTTGTTATCATTGATATCCGCCACGATAAAGGCATGGAAAGCGCCTTGAGTAGGTATCGCGGCACTGTTCTCAAAGGTGCCCTTCAACGCGCCAAGGTATTTGTCCTCGGGAAGCAAATAGTTGCAAAATCTTACCAGGGAAGGCTGGCAGCTGTATTTGTAGGTAACCACTTTGCCATCCTGTTCAAAGGCCCATTTCTCACAATTGAAGGAGATGTAAACCGTCACCACCTTTTTGTTGGCTCCCGTGAACTCAAAGGCGAGGTAAGGGGCAAAAAAGCATTTGGGTTCCTCCGAGGTGTCAAGGTTGTAATTGGAGATGTCGGCGAGGAAGAGCTGAAGAGGCACTTGATGGTAGGTCTCCAACTTGCCGATTTTGGTGCGTTCCGCCTTCAGAAAATAGTCTTTGTCGCTTCCCTCACCTCCGAAAGTAGGAGCCATTTGGTAACATGTCACCTTGGAAGGAGAGAACAGCACTTGGCACATCTCATCACCTAATAAATTAATTACTGCGCTGTCGGCCACCACAGAGTTTTTGCCCCCGAAGGAGCCATTGCTCTTTTGGGCCACAGACGACTCACTGCATGCGGTCATGGTACCCACCATCACCAACACTAATAAGATCCATTTGTTTTGACTCATAACTTAAAGAATTTTCAATACAAAAAATTTTTTCTTTGCAAATTTATGACCATAATATTACGAAACAAACGGAATAACATGCCTATTTTGGGCTATAAAAACCGCTATTTCGGGCATTTACAGCAATTCTGAATACACCTTGAAGAAATCATGCTCCAAAATTCTGGAGATGCGGAACAACAGATAGGTGTCGATGTATTGTTTGTGGAATATCTTGGTGATGGTGCGGGGATTGCACGAAAGCTGCGCGGCAAGCCAGATGTTGGTACGGCCTTGGCGCTTGAGTTCCTGGCGAATCAATTCGCCTATATGCGGGTCGGACGCGCCGCCCCTTGAAGGTGTCATATTGCTCGTCATAAGATGGTCTGTTTTATACCTTATCTTATTAATAGAGGGGGCTATGACATCTTTTTAGTCAAAAAATAATAATTTTTTTTATTTTTCCACTTTCCGCACTCAGTTAAACTGGTTCATGGTGCGGTCGGGACCTTGGAGGACGAAGCTCTTGATGGCTTCCACAGCTTTGTCCACGGTTTGGCTGATGATGGGTTCTTCGGAGGGTTTCCACTCGCCCAGCACATAATCCACAAGGCGGCCTTGGGGAAAGTCGTTGCCGATGCCGAGGCGCAGGCGGCAAAAGACGTTGGTGCCGAGTTTCTCGATGATGTCGGTGAGACCGTTGTGGCCGGCGTCGGCGCCTTTTTTGCGGAGGCGGAGGCCACCCACGGGGAGGGCGATGTCGTCGTTGACGACGAGGAGGTTCTCGATGGGGATTTTTTCATGGTCGAGCCAGTATTTCACGGCCTTTCCGCTGAGGTTCATGTAGGTGGTGGGTTTGATCACCACGAGGGTCCTGCCGCGGAGTTTCATTTCCGAGACTTGGGCGAGGCGGTCGGTGGTGAAGGAGGCGTCAAGATCTTCGGCCAGGCGGTCGGCGACCCTGAAGCCGGCGTTGTGGCGGGTGTTCGCATATTCCGCGCCGATGTTTCCGAGACAGGCGATGAGGTATTTCATGGGGATTATTATATAAAGGTAGGGGCGGACTCAAGTGTCCGCCCCCATGGTTTTTGTTGAAAGCCTCGAAAGGGCGGACCTGAGAGTCCGTCCGAACGAGTTGGTTTATTCGTTTTCGTCGTTGGTGACGACGGCGCCACGGGCGGCGCGCACTTCGACGATGACCTGGTATCCGGGAGTCACCATGGTCACACCCTCGATGTTGAGGTCGCGGACCTTGATGGAGTCAAGGATGTTCAGTTTGGAGATGTCGATTCTGATGACATCCGGAAGGTCTTTGGCGAGGCCGCTGACCTTGATTTTGCGGACAGCCTGTTTCAGCTTACCACCACGCATGACGCCAGGGGCGCTACCCTCGATGGAGAGGGGCAGGGTGACGGTGATGGGCTTGTCTTCCCTCACAAAGAGGAAGTCGGCGTGCAACACGTTATCGGTCACAGGGTGATACTGCACATCCTGAAGAATGGCGTTGTACGACTTGCCGTCGATGTTGAGGTTGATGATGAAGCACTCCGGAGTAAAGAGGATCTTCTTGAAATTCTTGGCCTCGGTGGCGAAATGGATTTGTTCGTTGCCGCCGTAAAGGACGCACGGAACCATTTCGGCCTTACGAAGGGCCTTAGCATCTTTTTTCCCTACGTTCTCGCGAAGAGAACCGCTCAATGATACTGTTTTCATTTAATTAACAATTAATAATTTATAATTTATAGATAATTGGGGTCAGTGGGGAATTTGCAGTGGGGACTTATTTAAAGAGGGAGCTGATGGATTCGTAGTTTTCGATACGATGGATGACATCGGCGAAGAGTTGTGCGGTGCTGATGACTTTGATTTTGGGGCTGGCGTCTTTGCGGAGGGGGATAGAGTCGGTGACCCACACTTCCTCGAAGACGGAGTTTTGGATGCGTTCCATGGCGGGGCCGCTGCACACGGCGTGGGTGGCGAAGGCGCGGACGCTCTTGGCGCCGTTGTCCATGATCAGCTGTCCGGCCTTGACCATGGTGCCGGCGGTGTCGATGATGTCGTCCATGATGATGACGTTTTTGTCTTTGACGTCGCCGATGAGGGTCATGCTATCGACCACGTTGGCGCGTGAGCGCTGTTTGTGGCAGATGGCGAGGTCGCAGTCGAGACGCTTGGCATAGGCCGAGGCGCGTTTGGAACCTCCGATGTCGGGGGAGGCGATGAGGAGGTCGGGGATCTCCATCTTCTTGATATGGTCGATGAAGAGGGAGGAGGCGTAGAGGGCATCGACCGGGATGTCGAAGAAGCCTTGGATCTGGTCGGCATGTAGGTCGAGGGTGATGATACGGTTGACGCCGGTGGCGGCGAGGAGGTTGGCGACGAGTTTGGCGCCGATGCTGACGCGCGGCTGGTCCTTGCGGTCCTGACGCGCCCATCCGAAATAAGGAATCACCGCGATGACTTTGTGGGCCGAAGCACGCTTGGCCGCGTCGATCATCAGCAGCAGTTCCATGAGGTTATCCGTCGGAGGCATGGTGGACTGCACGATGAACACGTGGTGACCACGGATGCTTTCGTCGTAGGAAGGCTGGAACTCGCGGTCGGAGAACTCCACCACCGACGAATTCCCAAGAGGCTTACCGTAAGCTTCGGCGATTTTTCGCCCCAGCTCGGTGGTAGCCCTTCCGGCAAAGATAGAAACGAATTTCCTTGACATGGATCTATAGGGTTGTTTCGGGCTGCAAAAGTAGGATTTTTCCCCCGCATGGGCAAGGTTTTTCCGAAAAAAGTATGATTTTTTAAAAAGCCGCTTGCAAATTCCAAAAAAATGCGTAATTTTGCACCCTCGTTCGTTGAAAGGAATGCCGAAGTGGCGGAATAGGTAGACGCGTCGGTCTCAAAAACCGATGAGGTTAAACTCGTGCCGGTTCGATCCCGGCCTTCGGTAC
>CACZQL010000026.1 GCA_902783365.1 uncultured Bacteroidia bacterium
AAATTGCTAAAAATTCGTTTAATCCGACGTTATTTTTGTCGGCGAATTAAACGAATTAAGCGAATTTATTCTTTTAACCATTTCCCGCATTCCGCTTCCTTACCGTTGGCAATCACCTTCCAAACATAAATACCTTCAGCCCAATCCCCAGCATCAATCGCGGTCACATGCGCTGTAATGGCTTGGCTGTGGACGAGCCTGCCGTTCATGTCGTACACTTCCACGCGGGCATCCTGCAAGGCCGTGCGGATATTCAGCACATCCTTCCCTGGATTGGGATAAGCGACGGCCACCTTCAGGCCGTTGTCGTGCGCCTCCTCAATGCCCACGAAAGCCTCAGCGGGGAATTTCACCACCGAACTTCCGACACGGCTCCTGTCTTCCAAATCCCTCTTCTCCACTGTCAAGAAGATGTCGTCGTCCTTTGACATGGTAATGCTTTCGGCCACATAACAGATCCGATCCCAATCGGTACCATAGTAAACTTCTGAAATCACATTGAAGTCCTCGTCAAGCCGTTCAATCACAATCCACGAATCGTCGTACCACATTCCAACATTCAACGAATAGCAGAAATACACGGAACCATCCGCACCGACTTCCACTGCCCGACATTCAGCTACAAAGTCAAAATTTTTGATACCTCTTTCAAGATCATGGATGATGGGAACAACATCCCCCTCCCCACTAATGGCATCGTCAAACTCATAAAGATAGCAGTCATCGTAGTTGGGATCATAGTGCTTATTCGACCGAGTGGCCAAGTAGGTCGTGTTATGTTTGCTCCGCATCACAGACAAGTCCATGAAGTGGAAAGGGCCGTTCCAACCGCTATAATTGCCGCCCGAATGAACAAGTTTCCTCGTTCTCAACAAATTGAAGTTCTTGTCCAAATAGGCGACCGTCCCAGCGTAATCATTGGGCTTGTCGAAACTATCGGGCGCAGGGGGAACATTGGGGAGGTAATCATAATAGATGTAGCCATCGTCTGTACACACCAACTGCTCACGCCAAAAAGCCATCTGCCATTCAACACCTGAAGCATCCAGCTGATAGCCCACATTGGCCAACAGCTCGCCCTCAAAACTCATCCTGAAGAAAAACAGGGAATCATAACCATGGATGCTGTCACGGTCGAGGCTGACGCTCTTGGTGTAAGCTCCCACCATGTCGCCCCCGTCAAGAATGGCAGAATGGAGATGGAGACCGCCACTGGACTCACACCAGCCGAAAACATCGGGGCTTTGGGCAGTGTCTATGGGGAAGCTGTACTCATAGCTTTCCACAACCCCCAATTGATCATCAAGCTTGTACAATCCCAGAATGGCATCGGTCGGTGGATTATCGAAATTCTGGAAATAGTTGAAATAAGCCTTGTTGTGGTCAGGACTGTAAGTGGTCAGCATAAACAACTCTCCGTTCTCGTTTTCAAATACATACGGATTATAGGATGAGCCCCAATAGCCATCTCTGAAATAATCCTTTTGCGCCAACTCTTCCCCATCAGGCGACAAGGCGACCAAGGCATTATGCGGCGGATAGAAAGGATGTCCTGAGCCGTCGTTGTAAAGGAACGACGCACTGACAATAATTCGACCATCTGACATCTCGTATGCGCAGTACTGACGGAACATCATGGGATCCGACCATTTTAAGTCAATCGTGTATTCCCACTCCTGCCCAAAGGCCCTGGCCCCGAATAGCATCATGAGGGCCAATAATAAATGTGTGTGTGTTCTCATGGTTTTAATGTTTAAATGTACAGCCAACAAAAGTATAGCAAAAATCCTTGTGAATCACAAAAATAACACACACATTTCACACACATTTTGGGTGTTTTTGGCTCAGAAAAAGAGCGCTTCTCACGAAAACAGGCTCTTCAGCTCTATTTCAGCATGTTTTTCAAAGAATCCGAAAGACTCTCTTCGGTGCCCAGGACTTTCTTGATTTTCGTGATACGGTTGGTGAACGAGTTATATTTCACGCCCTGAAGCACGGCCATCTCGGCATGACTGATGCCCATCAAGACAAGGCAGCAGGCGTTGATATCGGCGGGACTAAGGTCGGGGTAACTTGCCGCCAAACGGGTGGCAAAACCGCCAAACGCCGCGTCCACGGCATCTTTCAAGGCCCCAAAATCGGCCTGGCTCAAGGCCAAATGGGAAAAATCCTCCACGTTCTTCGAGGAAATCTTGGGGGCGTCGGCGGCCAACCGCTCACGGATGCGCACAAAGATATCCGACTTCTCGAACTGCGCCCAACCCACTGCGTATGAGGCTTGGTGTTTTCTCCTCCGCTTGACGATGGCCACAACAACAATAACCAATAGCAACATGGCAAAGCCGCCACAAAGCCAAGCGCATCTCCTCTTCCCTGTCATCTTCTGCTCCCGCAAGGCATCCAGCCTCGCATCGCGCTCCGTCCTGAACTGCTCAAATTGCTTGGCCAACAAAATGCCATCGGAAACCCGTTCCGATTCGGCTTGGGCGTAATGCGGCAGAAAACGGTTGCAAAACGCCACGCTATCAGCATCGCCTTCTTCCTCATAAAGTTGGGATAACAGCGACATGACTGCCCCTGATTCGACTGTGGCGGAATCTGCATAAACATCCAACACTTTCAGCAGATAAGGCTTGGAAGCTGTTTTCATAGGACTGAAAAACATGTTGATGCCCAATGAGAGCGAGTCACGTTTCGTGTCCAGGCCTCGACGGGCTTTCATCATGATAATAAGGCTTTCCTCCGCAAAGGCAGCATCGTACTGTTTTTGGTCGTAACATTGATTGGAAACAAGGCGGCACACCCTCAGATAGGTGTCGAAATCGGCCACAGAATCCACCAAAGGGACCAGTTTGTCCAAATAGTATTGTGCCGAGTCGTTTTCCATCATACTTTGCAAGGCA
>CACZQL010000027.1 GCA_902783365.1 uncultured Bacteroidia bacterium
GGAAACGGACCCCGAACGAATCGAAACACTGCTTCGCGAATGCCGTGAACAGGGCGACACCGTGGGGGGCATTGTCAGAGGCTCCATCAAAGGCCTTCCCGCCGGACTGGGCGTGCCTATGTTCGACAAGTTCCAGGCCTGCCTCGCCAAAGCCATGTTCAGCATCCCCGCCGTCAAGGGCTTTGAATACGGCGACGGCTTCGCCATAGCCGCCATGAAAGGCTCCGCGGCTAACGACAACCTGGCCATGGCCGACGACGGTTCCGTATGCTTCCTTAGCAACCATTCAGGAGGTGTCCAAGGCGGTATCACCAATGGGGAAGAGGTGTGCTTCAGAGTGGCTTTCAAACCCATCCCCACCCTCGGCAAAAGCAACCGCCACGACGTGTGCGCCTTGCCCCGCGCCACAGTCATCGTGGAAGCCATGGCCGCACTCACCACCATCGACGCTTTCCTGCTTAACGGCGAAGGTTTTTGTCGGCGAATTTAACGAATTTAACGAATTTACCAATTTAAACGAATTTGGACTACCTTTTCGCACAAAAAAAGCGCCCCGTAATGAGGCGCTTTTTTGAGGAATCGTTGTGTTGTGATTAGAAGCTATACTTCAGACCGAACACCACGGACCAGCATTGGCCATAGTCTTTGTTGTCAAACTGGTTGTAGGTGCTGGTAGGATAGTTGCCATCGGTGTCTTTGTTCATCGAGAACACAGGAGTGTTGTTGTCGAAATGGTCAACTTTCAGCGGAGCGATGGCATCGGTGAAGCCGTAGCAGTTATATCTGGAGAGGCCCCAAGAAGAGTTGAACATATTGAGCACGTTGTCGAAGTTGGCGCTGAGTTCGAAGCAATGGGTGGTCTTGCCGAAGGTCTTCTTGAAGGTCTTTGAGATACGGGCATCCAGGAGATGCGTCCAAGGTGAGCGACCGGCGTATGCCTCGGCATACTGGCCTTTGTGGGTGCTCAGGTAAGGATCGTTGTCCATGAAGGTCTGGAAAGCGGCCTTGTCATCCTCGCTGACCCAAAGCAGGTCGCTGGCGTTATTAGGAATGTACATGAGGTCGGCATTGAGACCGTCGCCATTCATGTCGTTGGAATAGACATAGCTGTAAGCACCGGCTGAGAAAGAGGTGTAGAACAGGTTGATTCTGACACCGTCACCATCGAAGAGGGACGGGAACATGTAGCCAACAGAAGCAGTGATCTTGTCGGGGATGACATACTGGCTGCGTTGCAGACCGACGAAGGTGGGACCGTCAATGCTGTAGAGGTTGGAGTAAGCCGAAGAAGCGGCGCTGCCGGGCATGCCGGAGATCTCTTTGCTCTCAGTGTGGGTGTAGGCGAGACGGAGGTCAAAGTTCTTGAACGGGCTGGCGCTGATGGCGGCATTGATGAGGTAGCCATAGCCTTCTCTCGAGTTGGTCAGCACGTAAGCGCTGTGTGAGCCGTAGGTGTAGTTGGGGTTGCCGTTCTCATCAACGAGGAGATTGTAGTTGACGCGCTTGTCGGGACCGTTGAAACGGACCTCGTCGCCAGCGTTGGCAATCATGTCGTATTTGAGGTTCCAGTCAACAAGGCGGACACCATAGAGGGTCTTGTTGTACATACCTTCCAGAGTGAAGGTCAAGGGGAATGATACCGGGACGTCCCAGTCGAAGCCAATCATGGATTTCCACGTTTGAGGCATTTTGAAATTGGGGTCAACACCGTTGATGTCGCCGGTAAGCTTGCCGTCTTCAGGAGTGACAGTGGGGTCGAGACCGAGAGCGCTCATCATCTCATTCACGTCGGTGATGTAGGTGCCATCGGGCTTCATCAGGGCTTGCAGGTGAGCCATAGTCTCAGTGGTATAGTTGACGACGTAGCCGTTGATGGAGTCTTGGGCGATGCTGCCGCTATATCCGTTCTTGTTGTAGCTGGATTGGATCATGCCGGCGTTTTGAGGCATGTTGGTGAAGAATACCAAAGGCAGACGGCCTTGGAAGAAGCCGGTACCGCCACGGAGGGTGATGTCATCGGTGATGTTCCAAGTAAAGCCGACACGAGGAGAAACCTGAATGTTGGTGTTGGGCCATTTGCCGG
This sequence comes from uncultured Bacteroidia bacterium, assembly GCA_902783365.1. Lineage (GTDB taxonomy): Bacteria > Bacteroidota > Bacteroidia > Bacteroidales > F082 > Limimorpha. Next base: position 2,084 of record CACZQL010000027.1, read on the forward strand.
TGTTGACGGCATTTTCGCCCATTTGGTATTCAAGGATGGCGTTGTTGGTCATCAGCTGAGAGTTGTCAAAGAACAAACCGTCAGCGCGGACACCGAAGTTCAGTTTGAAGTTGTCAGTGACGATCCAGTCGTCCTGGGCATACACGCCAAATTGGTTGTAGGTGATTTCACCACGGGGATTCTCTTCGCCGTTGTTACCCACGGTAAGAGCAAAACTCAAAGGCATGGCGCCGGTCAGGAAGTCCTCAGCGCTGGCGAAACGATAGTAACCCGTACCGTTACGCATGTAAGAGTTACTGGCGGTTTGACGCTCCCAGTTGACACCGGCAGTGATCTTGTGGTTGCCGGCATAGTAGGTCACATTGTCGGTCGCATTGAACACCTTGTTCTTCACACCATTGTTGTAGGAGAAGAGCTCATAGCCGAAGCTGGTGAAAGGAATGAAGTTGCCAGTTGCCTGGAAATCAGCATAACCACTCATGATGTCGATGTGGGGGAAGAGGCTTGAATTGGAGCCACGTTGATCGTTGATGTCCGAATAAGTGAAAATGAACTGGTTGCTCATTTGAGTTGAGAAGCGGCTGTTCAATTCAGTGGCGAAGGACATCACATCGTTACGCATGGAGTACATGTTGTTCGAGAAGGGGAAGGAGTTCGGGCCGGAACGGTTGTAACCCTTGTTGCGGAAGTTATCGTCGCAAGAATTGCCGTTCGGTTCCACCCAGTGGTTATTGCTGGTCTTGTTGAAACGGAACATCAATTTGTTGTTTTCGTTGATATTCCAGTCGATACGGGCCAAGAGTTTCAGATTGTTGTCACCACCAGGATAGTTGTTGTAGGAACCGGCGTCGTATCCATAGTCGTTCTTCAACTTGTTGTAGATCTGGTCGAGGACGGCGGCACTGGCTGCGTCAGGACGGTATTTGATGACCTCTGAAGGCTCCTCGGTTCTTTCAGCGTTCAAGAAGAAGAACAACTTGTCTTTCACGATAGGGCCTCCGACGGTGGCGCCGTAGGTCCACTTGCTTTCTTCAGGACGCACACCCAGGTTTTCGCCCAACAGCATGTTGCCGCGGGTGGTCTGGTTGTTATAATAGGTATAGGCCGAACCATGGAATTGGTTGGTACCGGACTTGGTGATGGCGTTGATTTCACCGCTGACAAAATTGGATTGACGGACGTCGAACGGTGCAACCACAACTTGAACCTCCTCCAGAGCATCGACGGAGATCGGGGTGCCTCCACCAGGAAGGTTACTGCTCAAACCGAAGTTGTTGTTGAAGTTGGCGCCATCAACGGTGAAGTTGGTGGAACGACCGTCGCTACCCGCCAAGCTCATGCCGTTGGCGTAGGGCGACACTTTCACAACATCCGTGATGCTGCGGTTGATGCTGGGCAGCATGGCGATTTCCTCTGTGCTGATGGTGGTTGAGGTGGAGTTGCTGACAGGTTTGATAGCCTCGCCTGCAATAACCACTTCCTCAAGGTTAATCATCTTGTTCTCAAGGGTGAAATTGGCGCGGAAGGTCTCACCCAACTTCAAAGTGACATTCTCAAGCTTTGAAGAATTATGGGAGGCAAAACTGGCTTGGATGATGTAGGGACCACCCACCCTCATGCCTTGCATGGTGTAACGGCCTTCGCCATTGGTAGTGGTACCATAGGTGGTACCGGAAGGAACGTGTGTGGCAACAATGGTCGCTCCAGGAAGCGGGCCCTCTTTGTCAACAACTTTACCAGTGATGCTGGAAGTGGTCACCTGCGCAAACATGGTGAGTCCGGCAATCATGGCCAGGAAAAAAGTAAGTAACTTTTTCATAAATAACTAATTAAGGTTAATAATAAGTGATTGTTTTCCGAAAGCAAAAATATCAAATTAGATGGTAGTCGAACGAAAAAAAGTCTTTTTTATCTTTTTAAGTATTCAACATTATATGTTGATAACTATTTTTTGCAAGGAATCCGAAATCTCCCTATATTTGCCGCAACTTCAAAATTATACCCTTATGAAAAAATCCCTGCTTTTTGCTCTCATCTGCATCGTCCTGATGAGTGTCGCTTCCTGCAACCATGAAAAACACTCCAAAGCTTTCAACGAATGCAAAGAGATCATCGACAAAGCCACCGAACTCTCCAATAAAGCCACGAATTGCGAAGACCTCGACATGGCCACTTTCAGGCTGAGAGGCATCTACAACATCGAAGGCATCGACTCCATCTCCGAAGATGAACGCGCCCTGTTCTCCGAACAGTTGGACAAACTGCTTCAACTCGTGGAAGCGAAGATGGCCGAGTTCAACTGCGTGGACCTGCCGGAAGAATCCGAGATCAGCGACGATCTCCCTTCCGACGCCCCCTACGATGAAGAAATCGAATAACAATAACTATGAAAAAACTTCTTGTTCTCGTGGCCGTGGTTTGCTGCATGGCCACCGTGCAAGCACATCCGGTGAATGTGGAAACCGCCATGCTTGCAGGACGGCAATTTGCTGTCAACTCTTTCCGCAACTTTCCTCAAAATGCTGACTTTCAGCTTGTAAAAACGTTCTCTTCTCTTAGGGGAGAACCTTGTTTTTTTGTCTTCAACGTGGATGACCAAGGCTTTGTGATGGTCTCCGCCGACGACCGTTTCCGCCCCATCGTGGGCTATTCCGACGAAGGGCCTTTCGAAACGGAGAATCCCTCGCCCGAAATGATGTTCTATCTCGACCGCATCGTGGAAGCCCGCACCGGCGGCCACGCGGTGCTGTTCGACGACGCCAAGGATGAATGGAAGGCTTTGACTTCAGGAGGTGCCCCGCTCTCACGCAACGGGGGTAGGGGAGTGCCCTATCTCTGCCAAACCAAATGGAACCAGGACTCACCTTATAATTTATATGCCCCCGAGGCCTCGTCGGGACCCGGCGGACGCTGCTATGCAGGTTGCGTGGCCACCGCCATGTCGCAGGTGATGAAATTCTGGGACCACCCGCTCACCGGCACAGGCAGCCACTCCTATTACAGCCCCTATGGCCATCTCTCCGCCAATTTCGGCGCCACCACCTACAACTGGGAACACATGCCCAATGCCCTCGCCGGCAACTCCACCCAAGAGGAAATCGAGGCCGTGGCCCTGCTGATGTACCACTGCGGCGTGGCTGTTGACATGGGCTTCGGCCCCACCGGCAGCGGAGCCAACTCCGAAGACGTGCCAAGAGTCATCCGAAACCACTTCTCCTACACCAACCAAGCGGAACTCAGATACCGCGACTACTCCTCCCTCACCCAATGGCAAAACATGCTGAAAGAGCAGTTCGACCGCGGCTGGCCCGTCTATTACTCGGGCTACAGCAGCAGCGGTGGCCACGCCTTCGTGTGCGACGGCTACGACGACAACGACCTCTTCCACTACAACTGGGGATGGGGAGGCAGCAGCGACGGCTGGTTCGTCATCGACGAAATCGACTACGCAGGCTGGGCCGCCGCCATCTTCAACTACGTTCCTTCCGACGTGTATCAATACATGCCCGACGCCCCCACCAACCTCAGCGTTCAGTCACTCGGCGACAACGACTTCTCGGCGACCCTCTCATGGACCAACCCCACTCAAAACATCCATGGAAACACCCTGTCTTCCATCGACCGTATCGTCGTGACCCGCAACGGAATGGTAATCCATACCATCGACAATGCCACCCCGGGTGCCACCCTCACCTTCACCGACCACTACCTGCCCACCATGGTCAACTATGAGGTCTATGCCGTCTATAACAACGTCAAAGGCATGGTGGCCAAAGAGGAGAATGTGTTCCTCGGACCTTCCTGCTCATGGTCTATCGAGATGACCTCGAGTGATGCGAATGGCTGGAACGACGGATATGTGTCGGTCGTGGACGGCATGGGCATCGAAGTGGCCCAACTGTCGCCCAACAGCACCTCGCAAACCCAATATTTCGAGATGCCCCTGTGTCAGGTGTCCTTCAACTGGAGCCCCTCTTCACAAACCGTGGCTCAGATTTCCTTCCTCATCCAAGACGCCTCCGGCAACCACACCATCTCGTTTGAGGGTTCCTCCAACGAACTCAAAAGAGGATTGTTCTATAAGGTTGACATGGCTTGCGGAAACTCAGTCAACGACTTCGTTCCTTCGCGCCTGAACGCCGAGCTGCGCAACAGCGATGTGCTTCTCCACTGGGAGGTGGAAGACGGCTTCTCCGGAAAGTTCTTCATCTATCGCGACGGACGGCTCTACGACAGCAGCGAGACGTCTTCCTACATCGACCCCAATGGCACCGACGGCTTCCACGCCTACCGCGTCTCCTCGTTCGACGGCTTCGCCGAGTCGGCCCTCTCCAACAGCAGCAACACCCAGCCTCATTCGGAGTGCACGCCTCCTACCAACCTTCGTTATGAACTTGTCAACAACAATAAGGTGAAGCTGACGTGGAATGCTGCCCAGGACGACGCCGTCGCGGCATATTTTGTCTATCGACGCACCCCGGGCAATGATTTCAAACAGGTGAAAATCGTCACCAGCACCACCTATACCGACAATATCGGACCCTCGGCTTGCGAAGTGTTCGACTATGCGGTGGCGGCTTACTACCAGTCTCCCGTCAGGTACTCGTCCTTCGCCAACGCTTCAGGCAACTCCTCCTTGAACTATGTGACCGTCAATAAGACCGTCATCCCCATGGATCTCGGATGTGATGTCATGCCCGAGGGCGTGGGACTGTCGTGGCTGCCAGCCATTCTGGCAAACCGCTACGAGGTGTATCGCAACGGGGAACTGCTGGCCGACAACCTCACTGACGCCTATTATCTCGACGCTACCGCCCAGCAAAACCAACAGTATTGCTACACCGTGGTGGGCAAGAACGACCTGCTGACCTCCAACCCCTCCAACAGAGCATGCGTGGACTGGACCACCCTCGGTGTGCAGGCTCAGGAGTCTGAGGCTTCCTTGTATCCGATGCCTGCCAAAGAGCAGGTCACCGTGTCCGCCGAAGGCCTGATGCAGGTCTCCATCATGACCATGACGGGACAGATGGTGCTGCAACAGCACGCCACCGCCGACCAGATGACCTTATCCCTGAAATCCCTGTCGAAAGGAACTTATCTTGTGGTCCTGGAAACGGAAAAAGGATGCCTGACGGAAAAGCTGGTCAAGTTGTAATCCCTAATGTGTGACAATCAGTTTCGCGGTTTTCCGCTTGTTCAAGCTCTGGACGTACAAATAATAGACACCTGCCGGATATCGACTGACATCCAATTCCACAGGCTCGTATTCTGACCATTGTACGTCCAGACGAAAACCGTAGATATCGAACACCTCCACCTTCAGTATGTTGGAAGCAAATACCTTGGTGGTATTCGAGGCGGGGTTTGGATAAACATACACGATGGGGTCAACGAAGGTGTTCTTCACCTTTACTTGTATCGCAATAGAATCACTGCAAATACCATTGTTGGTTCCAACCACGGTAACTAACTGGTCCTCAGTGGGATAAAAGACAATGGTAGCGGTGGTGTCGCCCATGGACCAATGGAATTTTTTCGCCCCGAAGGCGGAAAGGGTCACGGCTTGTCCAACGGAAACCAGGGTGTCGCCGATCACCTCGAGATGAGGCATGGGGTAAACGGAAAGGTCCAGCTCATAGAGGGTACAGCCCACCATTTCGGAATAGTGTCCCGGTTGGTTCAACTGCCGGCCCAGGAAATTGTAGTATTCGTTGTCGCAAATCTCACGGATTCGGTGTGAATATTGATATTCGTCAGCCTGGACGTAAAGAATGACAAGGCTGTCATGGTCGGGGTTAGGATAGAGGAAGGTGTAAGTACCTGTTTCTTGATAGGTGACTCCTTGGTAAACGAAGGGGTCTTGCTCGCAGATATACCCTTCGATATAGGAGGAGGCCGTGTTGGTTTCGTAGGCGCCGAGATCGATCTTTCGCTGTTGAAGGCGGGGATGTCCGGCAAGGTCGAGTTTCGGCTGTCCCTTGATGGTGTCAGCCCTATTGATGCACACGCTGTTCGACGCAAGCCTCCAGTCGCCCCCATGGCCTTCGGCTCCTGTTTGGTCGGCGGTCTTCAAGAACCTGACGTAAGGTTTGCTTTCGTTGCCGTCGTTATCGGGGGCGAGTTGCACACTGGGGCTGGGATAGTCCTGAATAGCGCAGGAATAGGAAAAGTAGGAGGGACCTAATTGTGGATAATTGCCTGGAGCGGAATTGCCCCAGACAATGCAGTTTTTGAGGATGCCATAGTCGGGGTCCGATTGAAACTCACCATACACACCGCCGTAATTCTCCCTGGCTTCGTTCATCGCCACGGTGCAATTGTACAGTGCCGTGTTTCCGTCAACAAATACGCCGCCCCCAAGCTTCGCCGTATTGTTGTTGAAGAGACAGCTCCAAAACTTGTTGCTTGAACGTTGTCTAGTATAGGCCCCGCCGCCTTTTAACCCTGCCTGGTTGTTGCTGAAAATGCAGGTGATGAACGAGTTGTTGTTGCCAGCGTAGAGTCCCGCACCAGTGGGGGCGTTATTATCCAGAAACTCACATTTTTCAAATGAGATGTAGTCGGTGTTTTGGACAGGCACGCAATAGGCTCCGCCTCCCGCGGAATGGGCTTGATTGTGTTGGATGATGCAATTCCTGATGGAGGCGGCGTTGGTCAGTAACAACCCCGCGCCTTTTTCAGCCACCCCGTTTTGCAGGATGAACCCGTCGATGACGGTCTTGGTGTTGTCGGGAATCAACATCTCCTGTGAGATGACCCCACGGAGGTGGTTGCCGTCAATGACGGTGGGGTGGTGGAGGAAATCGCGTAACGACAAGTCATAATCGAAGGGTTCATCGCCTTTGAAACTGCCATAGATTTTGCATGGACTGGGGATTCGGATCGCGTAATCGGCCTCTGAACCGTAATAAACACCTTCCTTCACCCAAACAGACTGTCGGGGCGCTTGACATTTCACAATGGCGCCAAGCAGGTTGGAAGTGGCGTTTGCCCAAGAAGAGCCGTCACCTGTGCCGTTGGTTGACACGTAGTAGATGCCGTGCGCATCGCACTTGACATCAATGTTGTTGAAAGGGACGAGATCATGGATGATGGACTGGGTGCTTGAGAATCCCATGGGCGACTGAAGCGTGAAAAAGCCATTGCCCTCGCCGCCCCAGCCAAAATTGAAATGGAAAAAACCGTCCTCATCGTACCCGTCGCACACAAAGGCATGGCCGCCTTGGGAGGAACGGCCTGCAAAATAAACCGGAAGACGCTTGTCCAGGTCGCCTTTCATGATGGAGAACCACATCTCATCACTGACGTTCTCCCTTCTCAACAAGGCCGCCATGGGATATTTGAAGTAGTTCAGAAAGGCTTTCAAGGCGAAATCGTTGGTCGTGGTGCTGACCGAAGGGCTGTAGTTGGTATGCGCCGCCAAACTGCAATGGTAAATCAACTGGGCGACAGCGGGATTCTCGTCATAGAGATGGTCTTCCATGTCCTCCCAGCGGTAGCGGGTGTTCCCGAAATCCGCCGAGAGTTGTCCGTAGGAGCAGTTGTATTGTAGGCTGCCATTGCCACTCTCAGGCTGCCGATGGTAGTGCATGATTTGCGCCATGGCCAAGGCCACACAACCCGCCATGACATGGCCACAGGGACCCGAAGTATAGCTGGGACAATCGGTGTTGTAGTAGCAGCCTTGGTTCCAGCGGCAGGTCAACAGCGGCCCCACGGCCTCTTTCGCCGCAAATGGTTCGCCTTGGGGAATCTCCTTGGGATGCACAAGGTAATAATCAGTGATGTCGCTGTAGAGTTCGGTCCAATAGGCGATAGGGGCCGGTACCTCGTCTTTCTTCGGAAATGTTGCCTCAAAGGAATAAGCCATCAGTTGTCCTGTAGCGGAAACCATCACAAATCCCGAAGGCTCCAGGTCGAAAATATAGAGATTGGGCAGATGCGAGGTGTTGCTTTCAACCACATCGTTCAAAGAAAGCCTGACACCTTCCGAGGTCCGCGCGGCCACAAACCCCTCCGCCTTAAGATGAGCTTCCTCCAGTCCAATCCTTTCCTGGGCATGCCCCATCATGCCTAAAAATATCAATACTATGAGCCACCATCTTTTCAAACTCTAAACACTAAACTCTAAACTCTAAACTCTAAACTGCCAACTGCCAACTGCCAACTTCTAATAGATTCCCCCTTTCTTTCCCTTCACTCCCTCAGAAGTATGGATTCGGAGCAAGTAACATCCCGATTTCAGCCCCATATTCTGAAGCTCTTGTTCTTTGGAGATGACACCCAAACGTTGGCCTAACAGAGAGAACACTTCGATATAGGACACTTCGGCTTCGGAACTTTGCTCTTCCACGTCAAGGATGACCCGCAGGTTCAGTCCCACCACGCTGTCGCAAGTAGGAGTGGCATACACAGTGGTGTAATAGCCGGCATCGTAAAGGTTTCTGTCGTGGAACCAGTAGCTTCCGCCTTCCCACATCTCGGCATCGATGAGGGTGAGCGAGGCGTTGCGCTCGTAGGCGCCGATATCGATACGGCCATGTTGCATACGCTGGTTTCCGGCCAGGTCGAGGTCATAGCTCGCCGTGCCTGGCTTGCCGGCGTTCAGGCAGATGCTTCGGGGATAGACGCTCCAGTTGGCCTCGGTGAACTCGGCGCCCACCCCTTGGGCGGGCTGTACGAAACGGACAAACACCCCTGGCTCGTCACCGTTGTTCTCGGCGGGCAGGTTGATGTTGCCCTCGCCATTGATGCCTCCTTCCACCGCACAGTACTCAAAATGGCAAAGCCCCGCATTCTGGTTGTGGAAGCCGTAAGCCTCGTTACCCCAAAGGATGCAGTTGTAGTAGCGGCTTTCGGAGTTTTCGTTAAAGGTACCACCGAACGACTCGGTTGACTTGTTCATCACAATATCACAGTTATAGAGCGTGCATTTGCCTCTTGCGTAAATACCACCAGCGTTGACGGCGGTGTTGTTGCTGATGATGCAGCCTTTAAAAATAGGCTCGGCATTGTTATAAAGGTAAACGCCACCGCCTTTGGTCTCGGCAATGTTGTTACTGATTTTGCAATTGGTAATCACGGTGCTGTTGCGGTCGCAGATGCCGCCACCCAACGAAGCGCTGTTGCCAGTGATCTCGCAATTGGTGAGGAACACCTGGTTGACGGCATTGCTGGAGTTGATATACAGGCCGCCGCCAGTGGTGTTGGTGTGGTTGTCGCGGATGACACAGTTGCTGAGGGTGACAAAGCCGTCGATATAGGCACCGGCGCCTGAGCCTGCGTTGCCGTTTTGGATAGTGAAGCCGTCCCACACGGCACGGGTGCCGGAGGTCAGAATTCCGCTTTGAAACAGCACACGCTTGCTCCCTTGGCCGTCGAGGATGCTGGCGTTGTTGACCAAGTCGCGGTCGTTGAGGTCGAAGTCAGGACCCTCGTCACCATTGAAGCCGCCATATACCCTGTTGGAGGCACAGATTTCGAAGGCATTCTCCGGATCGTTTTCGTCGCCGAAATACGTGCCTTTCTTCACCCACACTTGGGTTTCGTTGCCGGTGAGGTAGGAGGCATATTGCAGCTTGGAAGTGGCGTTGCTCCATGAAGTGCCGTTGCCTTGCCCGTCGGCACTCACATAGATGATGCCGTTCTCGTCGGACCTGATGTCCATGGGAATGACGTTCATCACCGCGGCCTGTCCCTGGTTGTAGCTGTTGACATCGTAAGTGGAGTAGAAGGCGTCGCCTGAACCGCTCCAACCGAAGTTGAAGTGGAAACAGTCGTTGTCGTCGTAGCCGTCGCACACAAAGGCGTGTCCACCGCCATCGTTGCTGCCCGAATAATAAATGGGGTGGGAGAGGTCGAGTTCCGCGCGTAGCATGTCGTTCCAAACGTTCTGCTCATACTTGCTTTTCTCACGGTATTTGGCACCGCAATAGCCGAAATAGGAGCGGAAGGCAGTCTCCACATCTTTTGAGTAAGCCCCGCTGCCCGAGGCGCTGTAGTTCATATCGACGCTGACGCCGCAATGGTACATCAGGGTGGCCACGGCGTCGTTGTGTCCCCACACGGAGGCGGGCATCTCGTCCCAATGGTAGGTGGTGCTGCCAAAGTCGGCGCTTTGCGTCCCATAGGTGCTGTGCACGTAGCTGTGTGAACCGAAGCCCATTGCGGGATGGTTCCAGTATTTCATCACCTGTGACATGGCGCAGGCTACGCAGCCGGCATACACATGGCCGCAGGGACCGCCGCCCCACCAGCCGCCCGATGTCGCAGGACAGTACTCATTGTAGTAGCAGTCCTGGTTCCAATAAGTCGTCACCAAAGGCTCCACAATGTTGGTCTTCTCAGTCGGAAACTGTCCCTCCAAGGCCAGCTCCCATTGACGTTGCACCTTGGCCTCCGGCTCGATGCCGTTTTGCTCGGCATAGTTAATCATCTCGCCATAATGGCGGATCCAGGAAGCGAAGTTCTCTGGAGCCTCCTCCAACCCGGGAAAGTTGCCTTGGGTGGAATAGCCCAGCACGGGAGGCAACACGGTGTTGCCCGACACGATGACGAAGCCATCAGCTCCGACATTGTAGATGTAAATGTTGATATCATAAACCAATTGAAAATCAACATTTTTCTGAGTTTTTAAGTAAGATTCGGCAAAGCGCTGGGCGGTTTGCCGGGCAGTAGCTTCGTCAATGGACCTGGGGGTTGTTGAAAACAGCTGTCCAAGCATGACAAGCACGAAAGTGAGTAAGAGAAACGTTCTTTTCATCTTGAAAACAATTTTGATGCAAATTTATAAAACAATTTGTAAATGAATCAAAAAAAATTTGTACCTTTGCCGCCGTTTTCAAAAATGACCATGTCTATGATTAACATAACTTTCCCTGACCAGAGTGTCAGACAATTCGAGAACGGCGTCACGCCTTTGGACATCGCCAAGAGCCTGAGCGAGGGCTTGGCACGCAACGTGTTGGCTGCCAATGTGAACGGCATGAAATGGGATGCCACGCGCCCCATCAACGAGGACGCCACCGTCCAGCTGTTCACCTGGAACGACCCCGAAGGCAAAGCCGCCATGTGGCACTCCTCAGCCCACCTGATGGCCGCCGCCATCGAAGCCCTTTATCCCGGTGTGAAATTCGGCATCGGTCCCTCCATCGACAATGGATTCTATTATGACATCGACACGGGCGACATCACCCTGACCGAGGCCGACCTTGCCGGCATCGAGAAGAAGATGCTCGAACTGGCCCGCGAAAAAGAGACCTTCGAGCGTGTGGAAGTCAGCAAAGCCGACGCCCTGAAGTATTTCACCGAAAAAGGCGACCCCTACAAGGTGGAGCTGATCAACGATTTGGAAGACGGCACCATCACCTATTATAAGAATGGTAACTTCACCGACCTCTGCCGTGGACCCCATATCCCGAACACGAGCTTCATCAAAGCCGTGAAGCTGACCTCCTTGGCCGGTGCCTACTGGCGCGGCGACGAGAAGCGCAAGCAGCTCACCCGCGTGTATGGCATCACCTTCCCAAAACAGAAGGAACTCGATGAGTACCTCGTGCTGCTCGAAGAAGCCAAGAAACGCGACCACCGCAAGCTCGGTCGTGAGCTGGAACTCTTCATGTTCAGCGACATGGTGGGCAAAGGCCTCCCGATTTGGCTGCCCAAAGGCACCGAACTCCGCCTGCGCCTGCAAGAGTACCTCACCAAGATCCAGAAGGAGTACGGCTACGAACAGGTGATCACCCCCCATATCGGCGGCAAGCAGCTCTATGTGACCTCCGGCCACTGGGACCACTACGGCGCCGACAGCTTCCGTCCCATCACCACGCCGGAAGAAGGGGAGGAGTACCTGCTGAAACCCATGAACTGCCCCCACCACTGCATGATCTTCAAAAACAAGCCCCGCTCCTACAAAGACCTGCCGTTCCGCTGCGCGGAATTCGGCACCGTGTATCGTTATGAGCAGAGCGGCGAGCTCCACGGCCTCACCCGCGTGCGCTCGTTCACCCAGGACGACGCCCACATCTTCTGCCGCCCCGACCAGGTGAAGGAAGAGTTCATCCGCGTGATGGAAATCATCGAGATCATCTTCAAGGCCCTGAACTTCCAAAACTTCGAGGCACAGATCTCGCTCCGCGACCCCAACGACCATGAGAAATATGTGGGTACCGACGAGAACTGGGCTAGGGCAGAAGCCGCCATCCAGGAAGCCTGCGACGAGAAGGGCCTTCCCGCCCACGTGGAATACGGCGAGGCCGCCTTCTACGGTCCCAAGCTCGACTTCATGGTGAAGGACGCCCTGGGCCGCAAATGGCAACTCGGCACCATCCAGGTGGACTACAACCTGCCCGAGCGCTTCGACCTCACCTATATCGGCGCCGACAACGAGAAACACCGCCCCGTGATGGTGCACCGCGCCCCCTTCGGCTCCATGGAGCGTTTCGTGGCTGTGTTGCTCGAACATTGCGCCGGTGAGTTCCCGCTGTGGCTGGCTCCCGACCAAGTGATCATCCTGCCTGTGAGCGAAAAATACATGAATTTCGCCCAAAATGTGCAATCGTATCTGAAAAAGTGCGATATTCGCAGCCTCATTGACGAACGCAACGAAAAGATCGGTCGCAAGATCCGCGACGCCGAAATGAAGAAATACCCCTACATGGTCATCGTGGGCGAGAAGGAAGAGGCGGAGAACTCAGTGTCGGTAAGACGCCACGGACAAGTCGATTTGGGCTCGATGGCCTTGGAAGCCTTCGCCGAGATGATCAACAAACAAGTGAAAGAAGAACAAAGCATAAGATAAAGCGGCAACGCTCTATATAATAAATAAGGTGTTAAATAAAAGATAGGAGATTAAAACTATAGCACAGCTCCCTAACAAAGGAAACTTTTCGCCTCGCGGCAACAGCGGCAACAAGAAGAAAGGCGAAGACCAGCATCGGATCAACGAAGAGATCAAGGCTCCGATGGTGAGACTGGTCGGCGAAGGCATTGAAACCAACATCTATCCCGTGAAGGAGGCCCTTAGGATTGCCGAAAGCATGGGGCTGGATCTGGTGGAGATTTCACCCGACGCCAATCCTCCGGTCTGCAAGGCGATGGACTACAAGAAGTTCATCTTCGACCAGAAAAAGAAGCAGAAGGAAATCAAGTCGAATGCCAGCAAGACCGTCATCAAGGAAATCCGTCTCGGTCCCCAGACCGACGACCACGACTTCGAGTTCAAGCTCAACCACGCCAAACGTTTCCTGCAAGACGGCAACAAGGTTCGTGTTGAAGTGCTCTTCAGAGGCCGCTCCATCGTCTATAAGGACCAGGGCGAAATCATGCTGCTGCGCTTCGCGCAAGAGCTGGAGGAGTTCGGCAAGGTGGAGATGATGCCCAAGCTGGAAGGGAAGCGGATGATGATGATGATCGCTCCTAAAAGCACCAAAAAATAACTGCAAACTGTAAACTACCAACTACAAACTATAGTAAAATGCCAAAAATGAAGTCAAAGTCCGGAGCTAAGAAACGTTTCCAACTGACGGGTTCCGGCAGAATCAAAAGAAAGCATGCCTATCATGGCCACATTCTGACCAAGAAGAGCCAGAAGAGAAAACGCAATCTGGATCATACCGCTATCGTTGAGAGAGTGGATGAGAAAGTTGTCAAACAAATGCTTCAAGCGTAATCAAATTCATTGTTTAACCTTTGTATCAGCAGAAAAGTTCCCACAATGGGGTGGGGCGCTGAACGAAAATCAACCAACAAATGACAAGATCAGTCAATGCCGTGGCCTCGAGAGCCAGGCGCAAGAAAATCCTCAAAAAGACCAAAGGTCAGTTCAGAACCAGAAAGAATGTCTGGACTGTGGCGAAAAACTCCTACGAGAAGGGACAGACCTACGCTTACCGCGACAGAAGAAACAAGAAGCGTGACTTCAGATCCCTGTGGATCGTGCGTATCAACGCTGCCGTCCGCGAATACGACATGTCCTACAGCGTGTTCATGGACAAGTTGAACAAAGCCGGTGTCGAGATCAACCGCAAGGTGCTTGCCGACCTCGCTTTGAACAACCCTGAGGCCTTCAAGGCCATCGTTGAGAAAGTGAAGTAAATCACGCTCTTACAAGACGATAGAAAAACGCAGCCGAGAGGTTGCGTTTTTTTATTGAAAAAAAATGAAAAAAAGCTTGCAGGTTTCAAAAAAAGCTGTACCTTTGCAGCCGAATTACGAAGCAACAACGTAATGAACCCTAGCCCAGGTGGTGAAATTGGTAGACACGCTACTTTGAGGGGGTAGTGCCGATTACGGCATGCAAGTTCGACTCTTGTCCTGGGCACC
>CACZQL010000028.1 GCA_902783365.1 uncultured Bacteroidia bacterium
CGTATTCAACAAGGCGGACAAGTATCTGGAGATTGTGAGTCTCCTGAATAGGAACCACGAAGGCATGACATTCACAGAAATCCAAGGCGCAACCTCTCTTGATGGAGACCGTCTGACTACAGTGCTAAAAAACTTGGAACGTTGTGACTTCATCATATCTTTCCAGCAGTACGGGAACAAGTCGCGGGGGACGTTGTACAGGCTTGTGGATTTTTATACCCTGTTCTATTACAAGTTTGTGGATGCCATCGACAGCAAGGATGAGCAGTGGTGGACTCACAATTACAATTCCCACAGCGTCGAGTCATGGCAGGGATATGCTTTCGAACTGGTTTGCTTCACGCACCTTGCCCAAATCCGTCAGCGTCTTGGAATTTCAGGCATATCCACGTCGGCATCGTCATGGCGCTATATCCCGTCAAAAAACGAAAAGGCGCAAAAGGTTCAGATTGACCTCGTGATTGAACGGGGCGACCGAAACATCAACCTTTGCGAGATGAAGTTCAGCGCGGGGCCTTTTACCATCAAGAAATCATACGCCGATGATGTTCGCAGAAGGACTCAACTGTTCAAGGAGAAGGAGAAGGTTTCTTACGGATTGATTAACACTTTCGTCACCACTTTTGGAGTCGCCGATGGGATCAACAAAGAAGTTGTGGATTCAGAAGTGACGGCGGAAGACCTGTTTGTTTGAAGAAATGAGATACCAACACACCAACAGACCAGGCTTTTTGCTTGGATGCATCGACTTTTGCACCTTTGGGTTATTCTTCCTCTGCTACATGCCTCTTGGTGGATTGCAGGATGAGTTAGATGAAATCCTTGGACTCAAAACACAACGATATTGGGTGGCTTATCTCTTGGGCATTCCTACAGCGTTTATTTACACACTTGTATGGATGTCTCGTATCGCAGAAGGGCTGAAAAACAAAGCGATTGAGCTGAATATAGAAGGTCCATACACTTCTTGGTGGCACATGTTTGGGTGGAACACCTTTGGCTTATTGCTCTTCGGTCCCGCTGTGGCTACCTACCGGTTCTTCGACACGCTAAACAAGATAGAGCGCAAACTGAACGAAAGTGTTTCTGGATAAAAACTGTTTATTTCGCCATGATAGAAACAAGAAAACAAAGAGCATTGGAGTTTCTGAAAGAACAAACGAAAAACATAAAAAATCAATAATTTACTTAATCAAATGATACTCTACTTTTCAGGATCGGGGAAATCCAAATCCAGATCCACAGAAAGGCGTGGCAGATCTGGAATTAGAACCAGATTAATCGCCGTACCACCTTTTAGAGCCAGTTTTCCCTTGAACGAATCAATTGTACTTAGGTCATCGAGTATGCCGCAAAGCCTGATTACTTTTTCAACATTGGTTGCCGTGAAGCTGTATTCATCGGCTATTGCGGTTATTTGTTTCCTGGTCAATTCAATAGAGTTCATATTCTTTTTGTTTTATTTGTGGCACACATATTTTCCATTTTTTGTCGTAAGTGTTGCAATCCTCATCGGGAGTGAGATAGCTCACATTATTGCCAATCCTTTCCTTGCAATGCCCGAAGAACGCATCCGACAAGCCAAGTTGTTCTTGATAGAGTGAGAGTAGATAGCCCGCACGTTGATAAACACTCTTCGCCGGGGCAGCATCAAGGCACTGTATCATTACTGCCTCATCTAGCTTGCCTGGTCCAATCCAATCCATAGCGTTCATCAACTCTTCCAAACCACCAGCCAAGTCGATATGCCTAATGCAGTCGATGATGGTTTGACTTAACGACGTGATTCGAATAGGATAGTCCTTATTGGCAAGGTCGGCATGGGGATTTATCAGATAATTGACGGGTTTGTAAATGTATGTTTCGTTTAAATGTTCAAATGTCCGAAAAGGTGTGGTGCTATGGATATACAACCAATTAAACGATTGTGTATGAAGAGCATAATACTCCAAGGCTGAATATTACTTTTTGATAATATTGATGCAAAATTAAGTATTATTTCTTGTCAGGTTGATTTAAAAGCCTCAAAAAGTGTTGATAGCATGGCGGTAAGTGGTAAAAAAAGGTCGTTCCCCATGCATTCTGCAGATGTGCGACACTCCGCTTTTTTCTTACCTTTGCACAAACAAACGAGAAAGAAAAACATGAAAGAAGAAAAAAACAGAAAACTAAGTGCGAAGGAGCAAAAACGATTGAGCGTTTTTGAAGAGACCTGCGAGAAGCTCTCCCAGGAAGGTTATAAAAAGACAAATCTAACCATCGGCATCGTCAAAGCCAATCTATTTGCATTCTTGCTTGCCATTCCGTTCATAGCAATTGGTGTACTCCTTTTCGCATGGAGGAATCCTATTTCACTTCTAACCCCCACCCCTCATGGAAGCCTCCTGTTTATCGTGTTGTTCTTCGCACTCATCGTGGCACATGAACTAATTCATGGGCTGACCTGGAGTATCTTTGCCGAACATCATTTCAAGGATATTGAGTTTGGATTCATGAAAGAGTATCTCACGCCCTACTGCACCTGTACGACACCCCTGCCAAAGAGCCACTATATCTTAGGTGCCTTGATGCCTTGTATCGTTCTCGGCATCCTACCCACAGTGATCGGAATCCTATTGGGTTCACATCTCATGTTTTGGACGGGAATTGTGATGACACTGTCGGCAGGAGGAGATATTATGATCGTCTGGAAAGTTCTCACTTTCAAAAAACAAGACTTATCCAAAGAAGTCCTTATCTACGACCATCCCACTCAGGCTGGTTCTGTGATATTTGAAAAATAATCCAAACCCATGACCCCACAATCGGGAAACATCGGCTTGTAATGCCTTCGTCTATCTCGGTCAAAGTGTCGATTTAACTTTACGAAAACCTGTCGATTTAACTTTACCAAAATTTGTCGATGCAAAATTACCGTTTACACAAGGCCGTCACCTACGCCTATACCCGTTGGGACAACATGGCGCGCATCCTCGAGGACGGCAGGCTGCTGCTCGACAACAACCTCGCCGAGAACGAGATCCGCCCCATCACGCTC
>CACZQL010000029.1 GCA_902783365.1 uncultured Bacteroidia bacterium
ACACGCATCAGCCGCTTCGGTATCAAATCGCTGTTGGGCAACGGGTCACGCACCTGACGGGTAAGGGTCTCCATCTCACTGTCGCTGTCGAAAGGATTATAACCTGCCAGCAATTCATAGAAAGTAACACCCAAAGCATAGATGTCGGTTGCCGCATTGATGGGTAAGCTTTTATTGGCATCGCGAGTGACTTGTTCGGGCGCCGCATATTGCGGTGTGCCGATAAAGCCAAACTGTGAGAACTTGTTGCCCCCGCTCATGCGAGCAATACCCAAATCCATTAATCTGGCATTTGACTCTTCCTCAATCATTATGTTTGAAGGCTTGATGTCGCGGTGGATGATACCATTGGCGTGAATATATTCCAAAGCATCAAGTACTTGGCAGATACATCTCGACAGTATTTCAACTTTTTGAGGTCCATCGGGAAGTTGCTTGGCGAATTGGTCAATATCCTGTCCCGACACAAACTTACTCAACAGCCAAATGGGGCCTCTGTCGGGATACACCATACAACATCCTATCATCTCGATGAGGTTCTCGTGGCGGAAAGCCATCGACGACTCCAAGCGGGCGCGCTCACGGATGATGGGAATGTTGACATACTCATCCTTCACACGCTTGATGGCAATCTGCTCGCCAGTCTTCACACGATAGCCACGCCAAACTGTTCCCATCGCGCCGCTGCCAAGAGGCTCTTCGGAAGGGTTGTAGCAATACCATTCTCGCTCCACAAAAAGGTAGAGGTAAGGGTCGCCTTTGCGTTGGAATACCGTTTTTCGTTGGATTTGGGGCATATATTACTATCGTTTAGGTTTTTTCCCAGTTGGAGGATTTGGAGATCTACTAATTCTCAAGTTTAATTTAATTGCCTTTTGATGATACTGATCATCTTCCTCTGTCAATTCGACGATTCTGTCAAAGCACCATTTTGCATTTGACAAATTTGGAGCTACACCTCTTCCTTTCCACATGTAGTCACAACCTAACTCATATAGTATAGCAACGTCAGCCTCATTCTTTTCAAAAGCTTGCCACAGAAGATTATCAGCTTTGACATTGTCCGCCTTTACACCGCAATTCTCACGTACTGTACTCCAATCCGAGACAAGGAATTCTTTTCTATCGTTCATAACCGATGCATCGAAATAAATCCTACTCATCAGGAAAATGGCTTCATAGTTGTTTTCCTCGACAAGTTGCTGAAGCATATCGAGGCCCTCCTTTGCGGTGTTTTTATCCTTAAGAAGTTCTGTGGCCCTGTCCATTGAGGGGGGTGCTGTCTCTGGGACCTCTTCCTTTACAGTAACAGGTTCCGGTTCCTCTACAACTACTTCCGGTTGATCTACAAGCGGCTTAGGCGGCTTAGGCGGCTTAGGCGGCCTCGTGGCAAAATAGACAACCAACCCAACAATTACCAATCCAGCAGCTGCAATACCAATCCATTTCCCGATAGGTTTGGAACCGCTACTTGACCGTGACGGTTTTGGGGGTCGTGCAGGTTTGTAAGACTTAACCGATTTCGGAGCTTCCGATATCCATCTGTCAAGGTCAACGCGGAATTCCGCGGCGGATTGGTAGCGTTTTCTCTGGTCTTTTTCAGTGGCCTTTTCGATGATTTTACGCACCGTTTTGTCTTCAACCTCACTCAACGGCAACTTTTCGTGCATTTGCTTTTCATACACCTCCTGAAACGCACCTTCGAAAGGAAGGTGTCCCGTCATTAACTGGAAAAGCACTATACCCAATGCATAGACATCAGTCGAGTAGCTTTGTTGTTTCAAGTCGCCAAGCAGCAACTCGGGAGCAGCATAATAAGGTTTGCCAATGAATTGTCCTGGCGAGGTCAAAGACTTCCCCGTGGTAAACAGTTCATTGACCTTTTTAGCAATGCCGAAATCAATCAGTTTGACTTTTCCATCGGAGGTCACCATAATGTTCGACGGGTCGATATCGCGATGAATGTAACCAGCATCGTGCAATGCCATGATGCCTGACAAGATGCTGCGAAACACCTCGCCCGCGAAAGCTTTTCTGTTTTCTCTATAGTTTTGAAGCAAGCGTTCGGCCGTCGGATTAGCACTACCATTGTGGTTGGTTGTATTTCCTTCAAGCAACTCGTCAAGGTTCACTCCGTTGAGCAACTCGCTGATGACATGATAATGAGTGGCATAACCATCATTGGTTTCCACGAAGTCAATCATCTCAACGAGATTGTCATTTTTTAGACGGATGGAAGCCTCTCGCTGCGAACGTTTAATGGCATGTTCCGGAAGATCCTCTAACAAGCATTTTATGGCGACTTCACGCTCTTTTCGTAATCCATTGCTTCCCTCATATACTTGAATACCTTGAAACACTCGTCCCATTCCTCCCTCGCCAAGCGGTTTTTGGCCAGGGTCAAACTCATAATACACGTTTGTTTCACCGTTCCCGTTCTGTAGCTTGATAATCGACATGTCTTTGTTGTCTTGCTTACATTACCTCTGTCTTGCGTTTGCCACCACCAAACATAGGCGCACCATTCATTGCATTGGTTGCGTTTGAGGTTTGACCAGGGTTGAAATAAGGATCTTGAGGGCTTGGTCTATATGGAGCGTCCATTTCTTCGTCATATGCTACTTCTTCAACTGTAATAAAATTCTCAGCTTTCTTAAGTCCAAGTTCCCTCACATCAAACAAAATCAACATGCATTCATAACTACTTCCAAATCTAAGAATGTCACCATTTTTGCACTCTTCTGTGCGTCCATAAATGACACGCTTGCCATTGATAAAAGTACCATTCTTTGAACCTTTGTTTTCCAAAACCGCCACGGTCTCGTTAGGATTGGTATATTGCTCAATCACCAATGCAGCGTGTTCGTTCGACACAGAGCCTTCAAGTAAGTTAATCATATTGGTTGAATCAACAGTATTCCTGCCAATTGTATTTTTTCCAATATATAGCGGCCAATACTCGCCAAAAGGAGTTTTGGATACAGAAAACAGGAAACCGACTATCGGATCGTGAGGGAATTCAGTCTGCTGAGCAACATCAACACCCTCAACTCCTGGAAAACGAGTCGCTTTGGAATCGTTTCTTTTCATTTCGTCATCTCCATTGGGAGCAAACATATCCCTTCTATAGGGGTTGTTTGCAGCATTTTCCACCCCAGGAAGTCTTGTCTTGTCTTGTGACATAATAAAATAATATTGGGCAATTTATCCCTTTTTTTCCCGTCAAATACCCAAACCCGGAATGTAACATTTCATGTTTTTCTAATACATACATAAAAAAAGCGGGGTATCTGATTGCTGCTTGTTCGTCGCTTTAGGCCCTGAGATGCCTTACCAAATGCACAAGCAGTACAGATACCCACGCTGGAGGATATATCAAGGGATGATACTCCA
>CACZQL010000030.1 GCA_902783365.1 uncultured Bacteroidia bacterium
AAGCTACACCGCTTACAGGGTTTTGAATGCGCTTCGACGCGCTATGAAAGATGGCGTTTTTGCGAAACAATACAATGTGAAACAGGAAGATATCCCCCGTTATCAGTATAAGGTGTATAAAAACTATCCCGAAGGGAAAGTGACGATGATGGATCGTGTTTTGATGTCGGGCACGTTCCTTTATGAGGAAGACTATCCCTCCATGACATGGGAATATACCGAGGACACGGCCACCATTGCGGGTCATTTCACACAGAAAGCCGTTTGTAAGTATGGTGGACGCACTTGGGAGGCATGGTTTGCGCCCGACCTGCCATTCAACGACGGGCCGTATCTATTCTGCGGCTTGCCAGGACTCATTATCAAAGTGGCTGACACCCAAGACCACTACCGTTTTGAGATGCTTTCTGCTGAGATTCCAGAAGAGATGTACATTCTTTGGAACGACAAGGATTGTGTGAGGACCACCAAGAAAGCTTTTTTCAAGGCGTATGACACCAACATGGCCAATATCATCGAGAACGGCATGGAGCGGATCACGCCTGTCGATGGCAACACCAACGACATTCAGCATCGGTTGTACCTTTATGCGAAAACAAAGAACAATCCCATTGAATTGGATAGAAGATGAAGCTTCGATTGATTTATATCGTCCTGTTGCTTTTGCTTTGCCCGTTTTTGTCGGCACAAACCGTGCTCACTGGGCACGTGAAGGACACCCAAGGCGAGCCGCTGCCCAATATCAATGTGCTGGTCTATAAAGTGGGTAGTCCAATCATTGTAGCTCACGCAGTATCGGATAATGGCGGCCATTACAACCTCAGCGTCAGTATCGAGGTTGACAGTTTGGATGTGGCCGCTTCGTCGCTTTTTTTCGAGAAGCAGAACAAACGCATCGCCAACCGCAGCCAGACGGTGGATTTCGCACTTCGTGAGGAGGTGCAGGAGCTGAAAGGGGTGACCGTGAAAGCCCGTAGCATTGAACAGCGGGGCGATACTTTGGAATATATCGTAGGCTCCTTCGTTCAGAAACAGGACAAGACCATCGAGGATGTGCTGAAGCGTATGCCTGGCATCGAGGTATCCGACGATGGACAAATCACCTACCAAGGACTGCCCATCCAAAAGTTCTACGTGGAGGGTATGGACCTGATGGGCGGCAACTATGCGACGGTTAGCAAGAACCTGCCGCACCAGTCGGTGTCGTCGGTGGAGGTGTATGAAAACCACCAGCCTATCAAGATGCTGGAGGATAAAGTCGAGTCTGAACAAGCTTCCATCAACATCAAGTTGGCCAAGGACGTGGCCCTTACCGGGACGGCCAAAGTGGGGGTGGGGGCGTGGCCTTTTCTTTGGAATGTCAACCTCACGCCGATGCTGTTTTCGGGCAAGGTGCAGATGCTGGCCGCATACCGTACCAACAACACGGGCGATGACCTTACGCTATTTACGAAAATGCTCACCGTGGAAGATTTGCAAAACGACCGACCTGCCAAGTTGGGCGAGGAGCTGGGCATCAAGCAGGCCGCCACACCGCTTTTCAGCACTAACCGCTATCTGGACAACCAAACGCATCTCGGCAATCTGAACACGCTGTTTCCCATCGGTGAGAACACCACCTTGCGTGTCAACCTCTATTACCTCAACGACCTTCGGAAGCAGTCGGTCAGTCAAAGCAACACGATTTTTCTTGCCGCGGACACCATCGCTTACAGCGAGCAAATCGACAACCGCTTTCGTGACAATCGACTTTTCGGCATGATTACACTCAACCGCAACGACAAGGCCTATTATCTGGATGACAAGCTCAACTTCTCCAGCGCATGGGACAAGGCTTTCGGTATCGACATCAACAACGGAATCCCCGTTCACCAAACGCTCGAAACGCCCGCGTTGTCCATTGATAATGACTTGCGCGTCATCATTCCCGTTGGGAAACGGCTATTGGACTTCACCTCAACTATTGGATATGGCCAAACGCCCCATCGCCTTGAAGTGGAACCTGGCGTGTTCGCCGGCCTGCTCAATGACAGCGTTGCCTATCCAAAGACCGTCCAGAAACTGAACACCCGACAATATTTTGCCGACCATGCTGTCAGCGCCATTTTCACCGTAGGCAGATTCACCATCCGCCCCAAGGCAGGATTCTTCTTTGTGGAGCGGGAAATCAACTCGCAATTATGTGATGATGAAACGCAGGTGCGTCGCCGTCAATTGAAGCCTTACCTCGACGCCAGCGTGGAATACAAGCGCAACCGATTCAGTGTCGGCATGGAACTGCCGTTGAGCCTTCAATCCGTGATGGTTCAGAGCGAAAACGACGGCGACCGGATGACCAAACTGCTTTTTAATCCCAGCCTTTGGAGCCGCTTTAAGCTCGGCGATTTTTGGACGCTCAACGCCTCGGTGCGGATGAACCACCGCATCGAGAACTACGACACCTGGCTGGACGGCTACCTGCTGACCGACTATCAGGACTTGGTGATGCGAAAGGCACCGCTCTCCCTGTCGCGCACGTTGTCGGGTGGCGTGGGCGCACAGTTCAAGGAGCCGTTCATCTCGCTGAATGCCGATTTGCGTTATGGCATCGGGCATACCCATTCGGAAAACCTATATCGTTACCAAATA
>CACZQL010000031.1 GCA_902783365.1 uncultured Bacteroidia bacterium
AAGATAGGAAATTAATGCGGAATGCGAAATGCGGAATGCGGAATAATTACCTCCTGCCGGTTATTCCGCATTCCGCATTCTGAATTTCGCATTAAAAAAGGCCAACCCGTGGGTCGGCCTTTTTAAAAAGTGAGCTTGAAACTAATTATTTCAGCTTACCAAGTCTTGCGGTAGCCTTGATGGTGGTCTTTGAGTAAAGATCCGTACCAAGGATGGGGGCGTGCTTTTCAACGTAGAATTGAGGATAGAACACGACATCGTAGCCGGGGTTCTTCTTCATCATGTCGTAGAGGGCATAGTTGCCACCCTTCATCCAGGTGTACATTTCACCGAAAACGGGGATCTGCTGATACGGTCTGTCAACCAAACCGGTCTTCTGGTCGCCAAACAGTCTGGCCCAGTCGATACCCAACACTTTCACCACAGTGGCTTCGCCCATGACTTGTCCCGAAAGGGTGAAGTCGGAGGCGGTCAAGTTCACTCTGTTGTTGGGTTCTCTCATCGTGTACTGATAAGAATGGCAGCTTGCAAAGCCCATGCAGATGACGGCCACAAGCAAGAAAAGCTTAATAACTCTTTTCATTTGTTTAATAGATTAGAATGGTTAAAAATAGTTTGAAAAAAACTTGTTTCTATCGCTTAAAAGACATAGCGGACACCCAGAGCGGTCGAGTAGTCGAAGCTATGATAGTAGCTGTTGTTGACCACTGAATAGAAGGGTCTGAAGTCCACGGAAACTAACAGCGGGATGTTGGCGAACTTGTAGTCCACACCGATAATGCCGCCCACGCCAACGGTAAGACCGCTGGTGTAATAGTTACTGGCGTACCAACCGGCACCTGCACCGGGCCCAACGTACCAGCCAAGACCAGGAATGGCGTTGATGTCGAATAACCACTGATAGGTCACTGAACCAGTGAAATAGTGATAATAGGTGTTGAACAAGGTCTCAAGACGACCAAGGTCAACTTCCAAACGGTTGCTGCCAGCAGGGGTCTGGAACGAAACTTCAGTACCATAGCCGAAACGGAGACCAATGGCCTTCACGTTGTTGTTTTGTGCACTGGCTGCGAATGAGATACCGAGAACGGCAATCAAAACGAGTAATAATTTCTTCATAATTGTTGGTTTAATTAATAAATTATAAAATACTTTTGAAAATCTTCGGCGTTTTCAAAAGGCAAAAATAATCCTTTTCTCATAAAATGCAAAAATAATTGATATTTTTTTATCAACTATTCTTGATAAACGAGATGATTCAACACGTTACCGACCATTTTCAGGCTGTTCTTGTCGATGTGTTCGAGGTTGTCGTTGAGGGTGTGCCATGTGTCGGGGAACGACTGATTGACGCTTTCGGGACGCAGGTCGATGATGTCGATGGTGGGGATGCCGGCGATTTCGTTCATGGGCAAATGGTCGTCGCTGATGGGGTCACCCAGCTCATTGACGAAGTAAGGCTGGTAGCCCAGGTCCTGCGCCAAGCGCCACACCTTGTTGCTCAGCCAGGCGGCGTAGGCTTGTGAGTAGTATTCCTTCATGAAATTGGGTTCGGTGTTTCCCACCATGTCGAGGAGGATGCCGTAGTTGGCATGGTAGCCGGGGACATGGGGATGTGATGCCCAATGTTGCGAGCCCAAGGCCCAGTGGTTGCGGCGGTCGTCGTAATATTGCTCCGTTTGGTCTTGGCGAGGGCCGTAATCTTCGAGGTCGAAGAAGACGATGTCCACCCCCACCTTCTCGGGCAACGGCTGATGGTGGAAGCAGCGGGCGTTTTCGAGCAACACCCCTACCCCGCTGGCCCCGTCGTTGGCGCCGTCGATGGGATGGTTCCAGTTGGCCTCGTCGGCGTCGTGGTCGGCAAAAGGTCGGGAGTCCCAATGGGCGCACAACACGATGCGTTTGGTGGCCTCGGGATGGAAGCTGGCGATGATATTTTGTCCATCGATACCCTTGTTGTTGAAAAGACGGGTGCGGAAGTCCTGCACCACCACCGTGTCGGCGTATGCTGTGAGTTTCTGCACCAACCATTCGGCACATCCCTGATGGGCGTTGCTGTTGGGCACCCTGGGACCGAAGTCCGTCTGCGCCTTCACAAAGGCGAAAGCGGAATCAGCGTTAAACTCCGGAATGGTGACAGTTTTCACCGGCTTGTCGTTCCCCGCCACTGGCTTTTCAGGCTTGCGCCCACAAGCCCCAATTATTAATAATAATGGTAGTATAAATATTCCAATCTTCTTCATTCTCTTCTTACTTCTTACTTCTGTCTTCTATCTTCTAATAAAAAACTATATTCAAGTCATATCGTTTGAGTTGCAACTCATTGACTGTCTTGCTCTTCACCTTGGTGTTGTAAAGCTTCAGGAGTTTCAGTGAGGGGATATTCTCGATGGGCGAGATGCTCTTGACATTGGTGTTGTTGATAAGAAGTTCCTCCAGTTCGCGCATCTTGGCCAGGGGTTTCAGGTTCTTGATGGCGGTGCCGCCGGCGTTGAGGATGCGCAGGTGGGTCAGGGTCTCCAGTTTGGCGATGTCGGTGATCTGTGTGTTCTCGAGGTTGAGCACCGTGAGGAGGGTGTCGTTTTCGAGGGGTGAGAGGTCGCTGACAGGGTTGTCCTTAAGTTGAAGCTCGGTGAGAAAAGGCTTGTTGGCGAGGGGCTGTATGTCGCGGATGCCTTGGCGGTTGAAGTTGGCTTTCTCCAACCAGTAGAAATTACGGATGGGTTCGAGGGAGGTGATGGTGTTCTCGCGGTCGATGTTGAGTTCGCGGATTCCCAGCATCTTATGGAGTTCGAGTCGGGTGGGTTCAAGGTTGGCGCAAGGCACGTGTTGCTTCAGGATGCTCCTCCAGGCGTCGTCGAGGTTGTTCCACCAGTTTTGCATCTCGCTCGACTGGAACACCACGGTGAGGTTGGGGATGTGTTGCCGGAGGGTCTTTACTTGTGAGATGCCGATGCTGGTGTTTTCGGCCCAGATGATTTCGAGGTGGCTGTCGTTGGCCAGGCAGGCGATGTTGGTGACCGGGGTGTTGTTGATGTTGAGCACTTTGAGTCGGCTCATGTTGGCCAAGGGGGTGAGGTTGTTGACGTAGGTGCCTTCGAGTTGGATGGTTTCGAGGTTGGTCATCCCGTAGAGGGCGTCCAACTGCGAGATGTCGGTATTGGAGATGTTGAGGTTGATGAGGTTGGTGAGTCGGCTCACGGGAAGCAGGTTCTGCATGTATTCGTTGCCCGAGAGGTCGAGGTCGGTCATGTTGATCACCTCATGGAGCTGCTCGGTGGAGGGGGTGCCTTGGATGTTGACTTGTTTGGCGAACACGGCTTTCCAATAGATGGGCAGGTTTTCCCACCATTCGGAGAGGGCGTTGGTGTCGTAGATGACGAGGGTGAAGGGGTTTTCCTTACTGAACTCGCTGGCTTCGGTGACGCTCACGCCGGAGTTGTCGCAATACACTTTGCTCAGCCTGCGGTGGTTCTTGAGGGGACTCAGGTCGCTGATGGGTGTGTTGCTGCAATAGAGCTCCTTCAACGACTTCATGTCGCTGAGTGCCTGCAAGTTGCCAATCTGGGTGTTGGAGATTTTGAGGCTTTGCAGCGAGGGCAGGTTGCCGATGGGCAGGAGGTCTTTGACCTTGGTGTCGTTGAGGTTGATGGAGACGAGGTTGTCGAGTTTTCCGAGGGAGGCGACGTTGTTGATGCTGCTGCCCTCGGCGATGAGGAAGGCGAGGTCGGTGCAGTGTTCGAGGGGTTGTAGGTTGCTGACCTCGGTGTGCGAGAGGTTGAGTTTCTCAAGGTGGACGAGGTTTTCGAGCACGGAGAGGTCGGTGACCTGGGTCTCGGAGAGGTTGAGGTCACTGATCATGATGTCGTATTTGAGGGGGCTGAGGTCGTTGATCTGGGTGTCGCGGATGTTGAGGGTCTTGAGTTTGTTGGCGTTGCGCAATGGCGAGAGGTCGTTGACGTTGGTGCCTTCGAGGTTGAGGGCGACGAGATCGGAGAGCTCTGTCAGGGGGTCGATGTTGGTGATGGTCTTGATGTTGGCGACATCGACTTCCTTGGTGTCGCAGAGTTTTTTAAGGATCTCGTAGATTTTGTCGAGGCCGGTTTTGATGGTGGTTTCCTTCCAGGCGGCCACGGTGGCGTCGTCGCCGGTGTTGGCGAGCACAGGATAGGCGTAGATGAAGTCGTTTTCGTTGACCTGCATCACCGATTTGAGGGGGATGGTGTCGTTGATTTTGACGTCTTTGGCGAAATAGTTCTTCCAGGCGGAGGGCATGGAGTTCCACCAATAGCGCAGCGTCTGCCGCTCGTTGATTTTGGTGGTGTAGATGCTGGCGATTTTAAGGTTGTTGTTTTTCTGGTCGAGGTTGATTTCGATGTACCGGGTCTTCTGGTCGTTGATGGAGTCGTTGGTGACGGTTTTGGCGACGAGTTTTCGGTTCATGGTGACCTTGAAATAGGGGGTCCCGTCCTCTTTGGAGAGGTTGGCGATGTTTTGGATGTTGAAGGTGAACTGGGCGTATTGGAAGAAGAAGTCGATATCCTTGAGGTAGGCCTGCACGTCTTTGGAGATGTTGACGTTGCGTTTGTTGTCGAGGTCGTCCTCAATCTGCACCTTGTCGTCCTGGAACACTTTGGTATAGCTTTGCGAGAAGATGATTTCTTTCTCCTGGGAGCTTTGGTTGGGGTCGCCAATGAAGTTGAAAGTCTCCTGGAGGTAGGAGACCATGTTCTTGATATCGTTCTCGTAGGTGGCGATTTCCTCTTTGGTGAGTCCGTTTTTGTTCTTTTTTTGGGCTGTTGCGTTGATTGTCGCACAGAGTATCAGGAGCAGAATGATAACTTTCCGTTTTCCGTTTTCCATTTTCCGTTTATTCATGGCTGATAGAATTTGATAAGGTCCTTTTTATCCTTTTCCGGGAGGTAAATCAAGTTGGAGATGAGCCAGCCGGCGTTGTTTCCGTTGCGGTTGAACCACGACACCTCGAAGTACCAGTCCTTGATTTGGAACACGTGGAACTTGACGGTATCGACGTTTTGGAAGACGAGGTTTCCGCGTTTGATTTCGTAGAAGAAAAGGGTGAGATAATCGGGGACGAAGTCCTTGGAGGCGTAGTACTCGATGACTTCGGGTTCCTTGAAGATCTTGTAGATGTTCATGAAGTCGAGCTCGTGGCTCAGGGGGTGGAGGAAGTGTTTTTCCTTTTCGGAGATTTCCCCGGTGGGGAAGAGTTTGTTGAATTCTGAGAAATAGATGTTGTTGAGGACCCATTTCGAGCCCAGTCCTTCTTTCTCGACGCCAAGGATCATGATGATGCTGACGTCTTTGCCTTTGTATTTGAAGGTGGCGGAGACTTCGGAGTACCAGCGTCCGCCGAGGAAGGTCATGAAGGTGGAGTCGTCTTGGGTGACGTCTTCGATGAAGAAGCGCTGCAAGTCGGGTTGGTTGCCGTAGGTTTGCTGGTCGAAGAGGATGGCGAGCGACTGTTGCCGTTTCTCGCGGTTGTGGTAAGAGGGGTCTTTCGGGTTGATTTTATAGCCGAACTGGTCCTCCTCGTAGTTGAACCTACGGATAAACTGCCCCATCTGCTTGGTCATGGCGTACAGGTCGGCCTCGTCCATTTGCACGTTGCCGATGGACTGCGCCGACACCGGGAGGGTGCCTAAGCCCAACAAAACGGCAAGAAGGAGGAGCACGAGTCCCCTCCTTCCTTCTGTCTTCTGTCTTCTGTCGTCTATCTTCATTTATTCGTCGTTTCTTTCACGCGCATGTCACCGAGGAGCACGTCCCAGAAGCCGATGATGCGGCCACCGATTTGGGTTTCCTTGCGTTTCACATAGACGGTGATGTCTTTCTTGGTGGTGTCCTTGTAGGCGAGTTGTCCTTCCTTGTCGTAGCCGCGGAAGGTTTGGAAGATGGTGATGATGCCCACGTAGGTGCCGTCGGGCTGTCGTTGCAGGTCCGACACGTATTCAATGTTGTACCACTCAATCTCCACACGGTCGTAGTTGAGGCGCATGAGGTGCTCGAAGTAGGGGCGCACCTTGTAGTACTTGATGTTGTTGGAGGCGATGGAGGAGACGCCGATTTCAGCGTTGGTCATGAAGAGTTCCTCGGCGCGGTCGATGACGCGGTTGGCCTCGCTCCAGGCGGTCTCTTTGGAGCCAACGATTTTGATGTATTTGCTCAGGTCTCTCACCTTTTCGAGGGCGAGGCTGTCGATGGCTTGTTGGCGTTCGAAGTCCAGTTCTTCTTGTGCCATGGCGGTTCCTGCGAACAGCACGATGGCGAGGATGGCCAGTATCTTTTTCATGTTGTCAGCTTATTTTTTGATGAGTTCCACTTCGGTGATTTTTCCGTTGTCGTTGAATTTGAGGTTGAACACCTTGTTTCTTGAGACCTTTTGGTCCTTGAGGTAGTTGAGGTAGTTCTCGATGGTGGTGGGTCGGTCGTAGTCGTTGAAACCGGCGGCCTGACTGATGATGATGAGCACAGGGACGTTGTTGGTGGCGAAGAGGCCCAGCGTTTCGTTGATGAGGTTGTTGGCCTGGGTGACGCTGGCGGCTCTGGCGATGCGGTCGAAGCTGTTCTCCAGGTTGATCTTGGGCTGTTCGGCCTGGGCGCGTTGCTCGGCTTCAATGCGCTCCTGCTCCTGCTTCTCGGCTTGGGCGCGCTCACGGGCGAGTTTTTTCTCCACTTGGAAGAGCAGGTCATCGACCTCGGCGTTCTGAAGGTTCCAGTCCTTGACGGTCTGTACACGGTGTTCCTTTTCCTCGAGGGTCCAAGCGGTCTCGTCGTCGAGAATGGCAGTGAGGTCTTTCACGGCATCGGCCACCTTCGACTTGTATTCGGCTTCGGCGGCTTCTTTGGCGAGTCTTTTCTTGCTTTTGCAGCTTGTGGTGCCTCCCAACGTGATGAACGCGGCAAGGAGGACCAGGATGACAGTTGTGATTTTGTGTTTCATAATGGCGAAATTTTGCTTTCTTTTAACGCAGTTTTTTCAATTTGATTGCAAAAGTAATACTTTTTTTTAATTCCGCATGGTTTCCATGTTCAAGATGGCCTTGATACTCGCGATGGTGATGTGTTTCCTGAAAGGATATAAGAGCTTGACGGCAAGGCGCATCCACCCTCGGTAATGGACGTCCAAATGGCAATAGGCCTTTCTGAACTGGAAGTTACGGATCAGGAAATCCTGGATTTCTGAATGGTTGGTGATGGTTCGGGCACTGTCGCTCACATAACGAAAACCCCGCTCCGCGAGGTAATAATAGTCCAATGAATGATATAATCCGTAAAAGGGATAATATCCGTCTGACTTGTATTCCGCATAAATGCCACTGTAACCGTATTCGCAGCAATCACCCCAGTTGTTTACCGTACAGAACCCCACCATCTCCTCGCTGCCTTTTTTGAAGATGCCCCAGTAGTCAAAATGCCGCTCCTGACATTCTTTCAGATAATGGGCGAACACCTCCCGGTTCATGGGGCGGTCTTTGACCTTGTAATGGGCGAAAGTGTCCTCAAGGATGGGATAAACGTTTTTCTCGAATGGTTCGTAGGGAATCAAACGATAGTCGAAAAAGTTGAGGGCATGTCTGATTTTGTTCCGAACCCTCGGTTTCAGCGCTTCCAACGGTTCGTAATGGTCCTTGATGACATACCAAAACGAGGTTTCCGCGGGCAGGTCGAAGTCGTAGGTGTTGCGCACCAGCAGGCCGCCTTGCCGCAGCAGGGCTTTCCATTCGGAGGGTTGGAGTCTTTTTTCCTCGTGGGGCGGACCGTCGTAGCGCCAGGCCTTGCGATACAAAGCGTAACCGTTCATGAGCGAAGCCTTTTTTTGACGGCGTTGAACGCGTAGCACGAGAAACAGTAGAGGGCGTTGGGCAGCGACAGCCTCTCCTGACGCCGGTACACCCTCCAAAGGTCGGTGGCGGCTTTCCATTTGTTGGAGCTGGCCGAGTGTACCCTGATGCGGTAGGAGGTCAAAGCCTCGGGAAGGGCTTGGGCGACGACGCCTCGCCGCAGCAGGTTGAGCCAGGTGGCTGTGTCCTCGCTGGTGCGGAAATTCGGCACGGTGACCTTTCCTGTCTTCTCGGTGTCGAGCATCACGGTGGAACATCCGATGAGGGTGTTGCGCAAGTATGCTTGATAGTTGAGGTCACGTGTCGCATGGATGGTCTTGCCCAGCGGTTGGCCGTTTTCGTCGATCAAGTCGTATGACGTATAGCTGAAGGCCGCTTGGCGTTCCTGCATGAAACGAAGCTGTTTCTCCAATTTCTCGGGATGCCAGAGGTCGTCGGCGTCGAGAAAGGCGAGATACCGTCCCTTGGCCCGCTGGAGGCAGCGGTTTCTGGTGTGGGCGATGCCGCTATGTTCGTCTTTGACCGCCACTTTGATTCTTGGGTCCTGTTGGCTGAAATCGTGGAGAATCCGCATCGTGCCGTCGGTGGAGGCGTCATCCACCACCAGCAGCTCCCAGTCGCCAAAGGTCTGGCTCCTGACCGAGGCGATGGTGTCGGTAAGGTACTTCTCCATATTGTAGCATGGCACGATGACCGATACAAGCGGGGTATGCTCCACGGTTTTTCAGGCTTTTAATCCTTCAATCCAAACCTTGATCTGCTGCTCGTCGCGGAGGCGGCACACCAGCAAAGAATGGTCGCGGTAGGCCACCAGATAGTCTTCCAGCCCTTGCACCACGGCCTCGGTGCCTTCCTCAATATTCAGAATGGTGTTCTTGTTGTCGATAGAGACCACTTTGCCGCGAAGGGCGTTGCCTTGTTCGTCTTTTTGGGCGTGGGTGAAGAGGGAACCCCAGGTGCCGATGTCGCTCCAGCCAAAGTCGGCGGGGATGGTGTAGGTGTCGGGCGACTTCTCCATCACCCCGTAGTCGATGCTGATGTTGGGGCATTCCACAAAATGGTCGTTGATGAAGTCCTGCTCCCCGGGGGTGCCAAAATGACCAACGCCTTTCTCAAAGACCTCCACCATGTCCGGCAGATAGGTCTGGAAGGCCTTCATGATGCCCTCCAAAGTCCAGAGGAAAATGCCGCTGTTCCACAGGTAGTTCCCCGCCTCCAAAAATTGCAGCGCTGTCTCATAATTGGGTTTCTCCTTGAACGATTCCACTTTTTTGACGGCCTGGGTTTGTTGGGCGACTTGGATGTAACCGTAGCCCGTTTCGGGGCGGGAGGGTTGAATCCCTATCGTCATCAAGGCCAAGGGGTGTTCGTGGAGGAAGTCGAAGCCGAGGCGGATGATGCGCTCGAACTCATGCTCGTTGGTGACGAGGTGGTCGGCGGGCGTGACCACGATGTTGGCGTTGGGGCAGTGGCTCTTGATGTGGTAGCAGGCGTAGGCGATGCAGGGTGCGGTGTTGCGCCGGGCCGGCTCGCAAAGCACCTGGTCGGGACGCAGCATGGGCAGCTGTTGCAACACCAGGTCTTTGTAGGCTTTGTTGGTCACCACAAGAAAATTCTCGTCGGGAATCACCGGGCTGAAACGCTCGTAGGTGCTGCGGATGAAGCTCTTTCCGGTGCCTAAAATATCCAAAAACTGCTTGGGATAATTATCTTTGCTCAGCGGCCAAAACCGGCTTCCGATGCCTCCCGCCATGATGATGCAGTAGTTCATAAGTTGGAAGTTTGCAGTTTGCAGTTTGCAGTTGGTAGTTGGTAGTTTTATTTATCGAGTTTGCAGAAGACGCTGTTGTTGGAGATGAACTCCGGCACAATTCTCTTCATTTCGGTGACGATGGGGATGTCCTCGCAGGTGGTCAGGGCGTCGTGCAGGGCGTCGAGCAGCTTGTTGACTTCCTCGGGGGAATATTCCCGTACCTGAGCCCGCATGATTTTGGGGTTGTCGGTGGGAATGGTGTTTTCCTTGGTGGCCAGAAGCTCTTCGTAGAGTTTCTCGCCGGGGCGCAACCCGATCTCCTTGATTTCCACATCGGTCCTTCCCGAGAGCTGGATCATCTTCTTGGCCATGTCGTAAATCTTCACGGGCTTGCCCATGTCGAATACGAAGATCTCGTTGTTCTTTCCGATGGAGCCGGCTTCCATCACCAGGCTGCATGCTTCGGGGATGGTCATGAAATAGCGGATGATGTTCTTGTCGGTGACGGTGAGGGGGCCGCCTTTCTCCAATTGCTTTCGGAAGAGCGGTACCACGGAGCCGTTGGAGCCCAGCACGTTGCCGAAGCGGGTGGTGATGAACTGGGTCTGGCTATGGCGGCTTTGGGCATAGATCTCGGCGATGCGTTTGGTGGCGCCCATCACGTTGGTGGGATTCACCGCCTTGTCGGTCGAGATCATCACAAACTTCTCCGTGCCGTGCTCAATGGCCAGGTCGATCACGTTTTTGGTGCCGAACACATTCACATAGACGGCCTCGTAGGGGTTCTCCTCCATGAAAGGCACGTGTTTGTAGGCCGCTGCATGGTAAATCAGTTCGGGATGGTAGGTCTCGAACACCTCCCTCATGCGTCGCTGGTCCTTCACGTTGGCGATGACGAAGACCATCCTGTCGAGGATGCCTTTGAAGTCGGGGTTGTTTCTGAGTTCGAACTGGAGGTCGTACATGGGCGACTCGGCCTGGTCGAGCATGATGAGCATCTTGGGGTTGTAATGCAGGGTCTGCCGGCACATCTCGCTGCCGATGGAGCCGGCCGCGCCGGTAATCATCACCACTTTGTTGTTGATTTCGCGCTTCACGTTCTCTTTGTCGAGCACGATGGGGTCGCGGCCCAACAGGTCGTCAATCTTGATGTCCTGCACCTGCTTGGCCATGTTTTCGCCATCCACCCAGTCGGTAAAGGCAGGCATGGTCTTGACCTTCAAGCCGAGGTCCATACCCTTCTCGATGAGTTCCTTTTTGCGGTCGCCGCTGATGCTCGGAAGTGCTAAAATCAACACTTTTATATTATGGACTTCTATATATTTTTTATCCAGTACCTTGTTGGGTCCATAGATGGGGATGTTGTTGATACTCTTGTTGATTTTCTGCGGGTTGTCATCGACCATGGCCACAATCTTATAGGCGGAGTCTTTGTCCTGTTGGATGGCGCGCAAGAGCAGCACGCCGCCTTCGCCGGCGCCGTAAATCACGGAGTTCGACTTGATTTTGTTGTTTTCCTTGAAGAACTCGTTGTAGATGCGTCGGATGGTGAAGCGGCTCATGACCATGGTCATGAGGCTCAGGAAATAGTGGTAGAACAGGATTTTGTATCCGGGGAAGATATGGTTGACGACGCGGGGGTTGATGTGCGAGACGATCATTTTTGCGACGATGAGGGTGGCGAGTGCGGTGGTGCAGGCGTTGAAGAGCTTGCGGATGTCGTCGAACCCCGAGTATCGGATCATGCCGAAATAGGTACGGTAGATGAGGAACATCAGGACATAGATTCCCAGGACAATGAAGACACGGTACCCGTCCTTGAAGAGGTTGGCCTTGCTGAGCACGTTGTAATAAACGAGGAACATGGCGACCAGGTAAGCGAGGAAGAGTACGACGATGTCGAACAGCAACACCCAATAACGCGGCAGTGAGTTATTGGCTTGTTTGCCGAAGAGGAAGGTGCAGATTTGGAGCAAGAGAAATCTCATGGTGTTGGGGGTTTACCATCCGAAAGGATGTGGTTTGATGGGGAGTTTGGCCAAGGGGTGGTAGTCGCCTGTGAGGCCGACGGGGGTTGCGTTGCGGATGTCATAGACGGTTTGGATGGCGTTGCGCGACTCGGCGATGCCGAAGCCTTCTCCGTTGAGGATTTTTTGGTAGCTGAGGGTATGCAGTTCGGTGAAGCCTGAGCTGAACTCGAACTCTTCGCCGTCGATGAGGATGGAGCGGTAGGTGGTGCCGCCTTTTTCCTTGACGGCGGGGGGCAGGGTGTCGCCGCTGATGCTGAGGAAATAGCGCACGTTGGCGTTTTTGAGTTGCAGGAATCCCGCCACGCGGTCGTGGGTGGCGATGTGGACGATGTTTTTCTCGACGCCGCCGAAGATCCAGGTGAGCATGTCGTAGAAATGCACGCCGATGTTGGTGGCGATGCCGCCGCTCTTGCGGGTGTCGCCTTTCCAGGAGGCGTAGTACCAGTTGCCTCGCGGGGTGATGTAGGTCAGGTCGATGTCATGGATCCGGTCTTTTGGGCCCTCTTCCACCTTCTTCTTTAAGGCAACGATGGATTCGTGAAGCCTGAGCTGGAGGATGGTGTAGGCCTTGTGGCCTTGCCGCTCTTCCACCATCTCAAGGGAGTCGATGTTCCAGGGGTTGAGCACCACGGGTTTCTCGCAGATGACGGTGGTGCCCAAACGGAGACTGTAGCGGATGTGGGCGTCGTGCAGGTAGTTGGGGGTGCAGATGCTCACATAGTCGAGCCGGTTGCCCTCATTGAGGATCTTGGTGTTGTGCCGGTCGAACAGCTCGAATTCCGTGAAAAAGGCGGAGTTGGGGAAATAACTGTCGATGATGCCCACACTGTCGGAAATGTCGTAGGCGGAGACCAGGACGTTGCCTGTGTCTTTGATCGCTCTAAGATGGCGTGGGGCGATGTATCCCCCCACGCCGATGATGGCAAATTTCTTCATTTTTTATTAAAGGTTGTTTTTCTCAATGTCTTTGAAGTATTTCACCGTGCCGTAGGTGAGCTCGTCGCAGGCCGCGTCGTCACAAACGATGATGCCTTTGGGGTGCATCTGCAGCACGCTGACGGTCCACATCTGGCTGACGCCGCCCTCGATGGCATGGGCCAGGGCGCGGGCCTTGCCGTGTCCGTTGGCGAGAATCATCACTTCACGGCTGTCCATCACTGTGCCAACCCCGACGGTCAACGCGGTCTTGGGCACCTTGTTGATGTCGTTCTCGAAGAAGCGCGAGTTGGCGATGATGGTGTCGGTGGTGAGGGTCTTCACTCGGGTGCGCGAGGTGAGGGAGCTGCCGGGCTCGTTGAAGGCGATGTGGCCGTCGGGACCAATGCCGCCCATGAACAGGTCGATGCCGCCGTAGCTCTTGATCTTCTCCTCGTAACGGGCGCACTCGGCCTCAAGGTCCTCGGCGTTGCCGTTCAGGATGTTGACGTTCTCCTTATTGATGTCGATGTGGCTGAAGAAGTTGTTCCACATGAAGCTGTGGTAGCTCTCCGGATGGTCCTCAGGGATGCGCACATACTCGTCCATG
Source organism: uncultured Bacteroidia bacterium (assembly GCA_902783365.1). Lineage (GTDB taxonomy): Bacteria > Bacteroidota > Bacteroidia > Bacteroidales > F082 > Limimorpha. The sequence goes on from CACZQL010000031.1 coordinate 13,174, forward strand.
TTGAACGTCACCACGTTCTTGAACGAGATTTTTCCTTCTTTGTGCAGACGCACCAGCTCGCGGTAAGTGCCAATGGGGGTTGAGCCGGTGGGCAAGCCAAGGATGAAAGGTTTCTTGTCGGTGGGTTTGAAAGCATTGATTCTTTCCACGATGTGGTTGGCCGCCCAACGCGACATCTGTTCGTAATCTTGTTCAATAATAACTCTCATTTTATTAATAGTATTACTTATTTTTACTTTGTTTATTCTTACTTCTTACTTCTTACTTCTTACTTCTAAATTCTTTATCTTCTTCACAAACTCTTCCGTTTCTTTTTGGATTTGTTTGACGAACGAGACGTCCTCGATGCGTCCCACCACGGCGAGTTTCTCTTCTTCGTTGCGGAAGGTGGCGCTGCGGATGGGGTTGTCGTAGTCTTTCTTTCTCGAAAGATACACCTGGTCGCAGATATACTGTTGAATCCGGATGGCTTTTTCCAGACACTCGTTCCACATCTCGTGGGTGAGCACGTCGGTCTCATCCTTATAAAGGAACATCAGCGAGAAATAAGCGTGGCGCAGTTTCTCCATCTTGTAGCGTTCCCACAGCTCGTCGTAGCGTTTATGGATGTCGTCCCAGGTGTTGAGCACCCCGTTCTTGATGTCGTCGCGGAGTTGGTCCACGTCCTCTTCGGGCATGGTCTGGCCGCCGAGGTTGATCCATTTGCGGAGGCGTTTGCCTTTCATCATGGCGCCCAGGTTGTCGATGCTGGCATCCTCATGGTCTTCGAGGTAGTTGAGGATGTTCTTCACGGCGTAGTACAGGAGGATCTCGCCGTAGGCGTGGTAGGCCTCGCAGGCTTTCAGGATACGCACCTTGCGGTTTCCTTTCTCGATGTTCTCGCCGAACACCTCCAGTTTCTTGCACACTTCGGGTTCGTTGTCGAGGAGGTGCTTGCCGGTGGCGCGGAGGTCGTAATACTCACGTCCGTCGGGGTCCTGTCCCTGTGAGCGGAGCCAGGCCTTGGCGGTCCATACCTCAAGGAGCTTGCGGGCCTCGATGGTCTCCTCCATGGTGTCGGGGGCGTAGGTGTCGAACTCGATGTTTTGGATCTTGCGTTTGCGCACGTCGCGTTTCTGGTACTTCGAGGTGTTGCGGGCGATGGCGAACATGTTGTACATCCACCAGTAGGCGGGCATGATTTCGAGTTCGTTGGTCTTGGTGTTGTTGTTGACCAGGCAGAACGGGAGCATGATGTTCAGCTCGTTGGGGTAGTCGGATTTCGACAGCAGGGTGAACGAGGCGAACTTGGAGGAGTGTTTGATGCTGGTGCAGAGGCCGGGCCAGAAGCCGCGTGATGCCACAATCTCGCCGTCGGTGGCGCGGCTGTTGTGGTTGGAGCCAAGGGTGGCGCCGGCGGCCATGTTGCTCTGTCCCATCACACAGGCGGAGATGAGGAACGAGTTGTTGTGGTGTTGCTCGTGCGAGGGGAAGATGAGGTTGTTGAGCACCTCGCAGCACGAGATGGTGGAGTTGTCGCCCAGCACCGAGTAAATCAACCGCGCGCCGTACTTGAGGTTGCAGTTGTCGCCCAGCACGAATCGGGTGGCCACCACGGAGTAAAAGATATGGCAGCCGTAGCCGGTGATGCCGTTCACGAGGATCACGCCCTCGCCGATTTGCGACGGCTCCTGCTCCGACGAGTTGATGGTGACGTTCTTGAGCTTGCTGGCGCCCTTGATGTAGCAGTGGGGGCCTATCTTGGCGTCTTTGAGGATCCAGCAGTTCTTGATGACCGAGCACTCGCCCACCGTGCCGTAATAGCCGCGGTGCTTGTCGAATGCGTTGTTGGTGATGTCGAACAACCGCTGTTGCAGTTGCTTGTCGTCCATGTATTTGGCCCAAAGGTAGGCGTCGGCGGTAATCATGCCGTCGAAAGGCAGGATACGCCTTCCGCCGTTCTCGTTCATCACCTCAAGCCACACTCTCACGTCCTCCGGTTCCCCCTCCTTGATGATGCCGTTGCCGAACTTGGAGTGGTCGGTGGTGGAGATCTCCTGGATGTTGAACAGGATGCACTGGTTGCCGATGATGTAGTTGGCCATGTAGTGGACGTCGTGGATGGCCGCGTTGTCGCCGATGTCGCACGAGATGATGCTGCTGTCGGTGATGCCCACCGGCACACGCAGGTCGTGGTATTGCAAAATCTCGTTGGCCACCCTACCGATCCTGCACATCCCGAAGAAATGGTTGTTGCGGATCATGTTGGTGTCGAACTCGTCGGTGACCCAGATGTCGTCCCAGTTGGTGGCCGTGTTGCTGTTTTTCACCAAGCGTTCGATTTCGTCGGAATGGAGATGACGCCACCCCGACGCAGGTCTCTTCACCTGTTGGTTACGATAGAAGTACTCGTCATGCCCATCGTGGAGATACTTCTCCTCGATGAAGTTTTTGTAGATTCTGTCGTAAGGCAGTAAGGTTACTTTGTCCATGTTGTTTTTTCTAAGTGTTGTTAGTGTCTATAGTGTGTTTCTGTAGTGTTGTTCCCAATGCCAGGCGGAAGCCACCATCTCGTCGAGGTTGCGCACGGCCTTCCAGCCGAGTTCCTCGTTGCTGAAGGTGGGGTCGGCCCAAATCTGCTCGATGTCGCCTTCCCTCCTGCCCACGATTTTGTAGTTGACTTTAAGGCCGGTGGCTTTCTCGAAGGCTTTGATGACCTCCAACACGGAGTAGCCGTTGCCGGTGCCGAGGTTGAACACCTCGAAGGGCTTTTTCATTTGGTTGCCGACCATGCGTTTGACGGCGGCGACGTGGGCTTTGGCGAGGTCCACCACGTGGATGTAGTCGCGGATGGGTGTCCCGTCGGGGGTGTTGTAGTCGTTGCCGAACACCTTGAGTTGCTCGCGGATGCCGTAGGCGGTTTGGGTGATGTAGGGCAGCAGGTTGTCGGGCACGCCGTTGGGCAGCTCGCCGATGAGGCCGCTCTCATGGGCCCCGATGGGGTTGAAATAACGGAGGGCGATGGCGTGGAGCGGTGTGACGTGGACCGTGTCGGCGATGATTTCCTCGGCGATTTGCTTCGTGTTGCCGTAGGGGCTCTCGGCCTTCTTGATGGGGGCTGACTCCGACACGGGCAGCTGGTCGGCCTGGCCATACACGGTACACGACGACGAGAACACGATGTTTGGCACGCCGAAGGTCTCCATGTTGTCGAGCAGGTTCATCAGCGAGTCGAGGTTGTTGCGGTAGTATTTGATGGGATGCTGCACCGAGTCGTTCACGGCCTTGTGCGCGGCAAAATGAATCACCCCCACCAAGTCTTGATGCCGTTGGAAGAAGTCAGCGGTCTTGGCTTGGTCGGTAAGGTCAAATTGCTCGAACTCAGGTTTTTGTCCAGTGATTTTGGCGATGTTGTCGATGACTTCCCTCCTTGAATTGAACAGGGCGTCCACCACCACCACCTCGAAGCCTTCCTGCTGAAGCTCCACCACGGTGTGCGAGCCGATGTAGCCAGTTCCGCCAGTGACCAATATCTTCATTGTCGTGTTATTTTTGGTACATACCATTTCAAACCTACAAAAGTAGGAATTATTTTTTTTAATTTTGCAAAAAAAATCATGGACCATGATATTATGCCTTGAAACGGCCACTCCCGTGTGTTCAGTGGCCTTGAACGACGGATGCTGCACCCTGGCGCTGAGGGAGAGCGAGGGAAACAATGTGCATTCGGAGAAGATTACCCGTTTCATCCAAGAGGTGATGGAAACCACGGGTTTGGAAACCAATAAGTTGGATGCTGTGGCGGTGAGCCGTGGACCGGGTTCCTACACGGGTTTGCGTATCGGCGTGAGCACGGCCAAAGGGGTCTGCTACGCCGCCGACCTGCCTCTGATGGCCATCGACACCCTTGAGGCCATGGCCTGGGGGATGCGCGACAAGCTTGGCCCCATGCTTCTTCCCGACGACCTGCTGGTGCCCATGATCGACGCGCGACGCATGGAGGTGTATTGCTCCATCTTCGACGCCAACATGGGTCGGAGGCAAGACACCAAGGCTTTGGTGGTCGAGGCGGACTCATTCAAGGAATTCGAGGGACGCCGCCTCTGGCTCTTCGGCGACGGCGCTCCCAAGCTGAAACCCCTGTTTGCCGACCAACCCCTGATTCAAGTGGTGGATGGCTTCAAGCCTTCGGCGGCTTTCATGCGGACCCTTGCCGATAAAGCTTTGAAGAACGGTGAGTTTGTGGATGTGGCTTATTTCGAACCTTTTTATTTAAAGGACTTCGTGGCGGGCAAACCGCATGTGAAAGGACTGGAAGGGAGTTGACAGTTGGCAGTTAGCAGTTGGCAGTTGGGAGTTTATAGTTTATAGTTAGAAAGATGGGTAAAAGATTTAGTTTTGTATTAGTGTTATTAACCGTTATTTTAGGACGGGGATGGGGGCAGGCGCCTTTGATTTATGAGCACACCTACCCTGCTGTCACGGTGGAGGATGCCCGGGTGCGGACGTGGATGGACCAGGTCGATGCCGATAGTTTGGAATCCTTTATCACGCACCTCACCGACTACCATACCCGGGCTTGGAACAGCCGGATGGTGTATGAGGTGCAAGACTGGCTTTATGAGAAGTATGTTGGGATGGGTTTCGACACGGTGTTTCTTCACGACTTCAAGGTGCCGCTGGGCGACAGCCTTTACGAGACTTCCGACAATGTGATCGCTGTGCAGCGCGGCACCCTTTATCCCGACGAATATGTGGTGTGCGGGGCGCATTACGACTCCTATAACAAGGCGGGAGGCGACCCCGACTCGCTGCGCGCGCCGGGTGCCGACGACAACGCCTCGGGCGTGGCAGGGGTCTTGGAAATAGCCCGACTGCTTCGCGGACACCGTTTCGAACGCTCCATTGTCTTCGCCAACTGGGGCGCCGAAGAGGTGGGCCTCCACGGGAGCTACGCTTTCGCCCACGACTGCGCCGAACAGCGGTTGGACATCGTGGGGTATTTCAACTTGGATATGATCGGCTATCTGAAAGACGGCATCCCCATGCAGGTGCTGCTGCTCTATACCGGACGCGACTCGCTGCTGGCTAACTACACCTACAGCCTCTCCAACACCTATTTTCCCGATATGCCCATCCAACATGGCTGGCTCCACGCCGGGGCCGACAGCGACTACTCGTCGTTCAACCGCAATGGCTATTCCGCCGTCCAGACGTTCGAGCACACTTATTTCTGCTCGCCTTACATCCATACGCCGCAGGACATCCTCGGGCTGAGTGTGAACAGCATGGAACAGGAAAAACGATTCACCGAGCTGAACTTAGGTTTAGTGGCCACCCTTGCGGGTTTGTCGGATGCCTCGGTGGAGGATGCCGAGGAAGGCGACTTGCTGGTATATCCCAATCCTACCTCGGGATTCATCACGTTGAAAGGCTTGCCAATGAGGGAGGTTTCGGTGTATGATCTTACGGGTCAATGTCTGTTGACGGAAACCTGCCACGCTTCCACCTTCCAACTCGATGTGGTTTCGCTCGCCGCGGGTATCTATGTGTTACGTGTTGTTGACGACTCGATGTTGGTTCACTCGCTTCGGATTGTCAAGTATTAAAAGAAGGGATAAGCTGGCACGCTCGCGGAGAATAAAAACGTTTACAGCACTGCGGCAGCATTCCTGATTTTTGCCATCCAGCGAATAATTTCCTTGTCCTTTCGAGCCATTTGTAGGTTGTATTTGGTCTGGATTCGCATCAAAACATCGGCAGGCAAGCCAAGGGCGGCTTCAAAAAGCAATGCTGTGTTGGTGGTGAGTGGGCGATGGGCATTGAGCAGTTCATTGAGTACGGAATATGACATTCCCACATGAAGAGCAAACTCACGCTGCGATATGCCTCGATCCTCCAATTCATCTTTAATAATCTCTCCAGGATGCGTTAATCTGAAAGGTGTGAGATTATTGGCAATCATTTCGTCCTTAATTCCGTCAATGTGTATCATTTTATTAATCATAATGGTTTGACAATTCAATAATATTACAGATGGTTGCTATGGTTTCGTTTCCTTCCGTTTGTTCTGAGAACTCTATTCGATATTTCTTGTTCACTCTGACCGACGAAAGACCCGCCTTATCTCCAGACAAGTGTTCATAATGAAGTCCACCCAACAAAGCAAGAGTATTGACATTCTCAGCTTCTATCATGATGTCAATCACCTTGACATACCTTCTTATCACATCGGGTTGAAATCGGTGTTTTTTGTCGGGTGACTTGCCAGTTGTGTATAGTTGTTTCAAGTATTCTTTATCAAAAGATATTTTCATTTCGTCTGCAAAGATAAAACAAACTTTTTAATATTCGCAAATAAAGTGATATTAATTTATTAATTAATTGATAATAAATTAAATAAATAAAGGAACCCCAATCATTTTGGAGTTCCTTTCTTAAATGGAATAGCTGCTTAGCGAGGATTAGTCGCCGAGGGTGGCCACCATCACGGCTTTGATGGTGTGCATACGGTTTTCGGCTTCGTCGAAGACGATGCTGTTCTTGCCTTCGAACACTTCTTCGGTGACTTCGATGCCGTCGAGGCCGAATTGTTTGTTGACATCGCGGCCCACTTGGGTTTCCAGGTTGTGGTAGGCGGGCAGGCAGTGCATGAACTTGCAGTTCGGGTTGCCGGTCATCTCCATCATTTCCTTGTTGACTTGGTAAGGCATGAGGAGGTCGATGCGCTGTTTCCACACCTCGGCGGGTTCGCCCATGGATACCCACACGTCGGTATAGATGAAGTCGCAGCCTTTGACACCCTTCTTCACATCGTCGGTGACGGTGACTTTGGCGCCGGTTTCCTTGGCGATTTGCTTGCAGGTGTCGATGAGTTCCTTGTTAGGTTGGAGTTCTTTGGGGGCGACGATACGGACGTCCATGCCCATCTTGGCGCCACCCACCATCAGGCTGTTGCCCATGTTGAAACGGGCGTCGCCGCAGTAGGCGAAGGTGACCTGGTTGAGGGGTTTGTCGCTGTGCTCCATCATGGTGAGGAAGTCGGCGAGGATTTGGGTGGGATGGAACTCGTTGGTGAGGCCGTTCCACACGGGCACGCCGGCGTATTTGGCGAGCTCTTCCACGATGTCCTGGCCGAAGCCACGGTACTCGATGCCGTCGAACATGCGTCCCAGCACGCGGGCGGTGTCTTTCATCGACTCCTTGATGCCGATTTGCGAGCCGGTGGGGCCGAGGTAGGTGACGTGGGCGCCTTGGTCTTTGGCGGCGACTTCAAACGCGCAGCGGGTGCGGGTCGAGGTCTTTTCGAAGATCAGGGCGATGTTCTTGCCCGTGAGGCGGGGTTGTTCGGTACCTGCGTACTTGGCGGCCTTGAGGTCGGCGGCGAGTTTCAGGAAAAACTTGATCTCTTCCGGGGTGAAGTCCAAAAGCTTCAGGAAGTTTCTGTTTCTGAGGTTGAAAGCCATTTCTTTATGATTTAATGAGTTTAAAGAATCAAAATTCGCGGCAAAGGTACGGTTTTTTCCTTTATTTTTGCAAGCATGATTATTCTTGACAACATTATTGTCTCCGACGAGTTCCTGAACGCCAAGTTCTGCTGCAACTTGCCCCGTTGCAAAGGCTGGTGTTGCGTGGCGGGTGATGCGGGCGCGCCTTTGGAGGCCGATGAGATTGGGCAAATTGAGGACAACCTGGAGGCCATCAAGCCTTATATGCGCCCCGAGGGTCTTGAAGTGATTGAGGCGGGTGACGTGTATGACTATGACGAGATGGGCGAGTTAGTCACGCCATTGGTGAACGGCGCCGAGTGCGCCTTTGTGTATTTCCATGAGAATGGCACGGCTTTGTGTGCCATCGAGAAGGCCTTTTTGGAGGGCAAATGCGATTTCAGGAAACCCATCTCGTGCCATCTCTATCCAGTCCGTCTTCTTGAGAAGAATGGTTTCATCCATCTTCTTTATCACGAGTGGAGTGTGTGCGTTCCGGCGAAGCGCAAAGGCGAAAAAGAGGGCATTCCGCTATGGAAATACCTTCGTGACCCATTGGTGCGTCGGTTTGGTCAGGATTGGTATGACCGGCTAACCGATTTGTTGTTCTGAATGCGAATTCGGAATCGGAAAAGGTTTCCCTCGTAGAATCGCCCGTTAGGGCGAGAGGTGGTTAAAAAAATGATGGTTATAGGACCTCACCCCCGACCCCTCTCCATAGTGGAGAGGGGAGCGTTCTACGCGGAGGACCTATTGGGAATCGCCCGTTAGGGCGAAAGATGGTTAGAAAAAAAAGATGGTTATAGGACCTCACCCCCGACCCCTCTCCATAGTGGAGAGGGGAGCGTTCTACGCGGAGGACCTATTGGGAATCGCCCGTAGGGCGAAAGATGGTTAGAAACGGATATGGTTTCCCTCGAAAAATCGCCCGTAGGGCGAAAGATGATTA
>CACZQL010000032.1 GCA_902783365.1 uncultured Bacteroidia bacterium
CTGAGAAGCGTCACTATGCACACGTCGACTGCCCCGGCCACGCTGACTATGTGAAGAACATGGTTACTGGTGCTGCCCAGATGGATGGTGCTATCATCGTGGTGGCTGCCACCGACGGTCCCATGCCCCAAACCCGTGAGCACATCCTGCTCGCCCGTCAGGTGGGTGTGCCCCGTCTGGTCGTGTTCTTGAACAAGTGTGACCTCGTTGACGACGAGGAGCTCCTCGAGCTCGTTGAGATGGAAGTTCGCGACCTTCTCGCCAAGTATGAGTTCGACGCTGACAACACTCCTATCATCCGTGGTTCCGCCCTGGGCGCCTTGAACGACGACCCGAAGTGGACTCCCGCCATCGACGAACTGATGGATGCCTGCGACACTTGGATCCCTGAACCTCAGCGTGCCGTTGACAAACCGTTCCTGATGCCTATCGAGGACGTGTTCTCCATCACCGGTCGTGGTACCGTCGCCACCGGTCGTATCGAGACTGGTGTCATCAAGGTGAACGACCCCGTCGAAATCCTTGGTATGGGCGCCGAGAAGCTCAAGTCAGTGGTCACTGGCGTGGAGATGTTCCGTAAGATCCTCGACGAGGGTGAAGCTGGCGACAACGCCGGTCTGCTCCTCCGTGGTATCGACAAGGACGAGATCCGCCGCGGTATGGTGATTGCCAAGCCCGGTTCGGTGAAACCTTACCACCACTTCAAGGGCCAGGTCTATGTCCTGTCCAAAGAAGAAGGTGGCCGTCACACCCCGTTCCGTAACAAGTATCGTCCTCAGTTCTACTTCAGAACCACCGACGTTACCGGTGAGATTACCCTCCCCGATGGAATGGAGATGGTCATGCCTGGCGACCACGTCACCATCGACGTGAAGCTGATTGCTGACATCGCCATGGACAAGGGTCTCCGTTTCGCTATCCGCGAAGGTGGCCGTACCGTCGGCTCCGGTCAGGTGATCGAAATTATTGACGATTGATCGTTTAGTTAAACGAAAAGGGGAGGTCCCCGTGACCTCCCTATCTACGGGCGTAGCTCAGTTGGTAGAGCATCGGTCTCCAAAACCGAGTGTCGAGAGTTCGAGTCTTTCCGCCCGTGCTTTTTTATAATAACGATTCAAGAAAGATGAAAATTGTTGACTACGTTAAGGAATGCTATACCGAGTTGAAAGAGAAAGTTACTTGGCCAACTTGGAAAGAACTGCGCTCTAGCGTGATTGTTGTATCCATTGCTTCCCTGATAATCGCCTTGGTGGTTTTCTTGATGGATATCTCTTTTAAGAACCTGTTGGAATTGTTCTATCAACACGTACATTTCTAATTGAGTTTTATTGAATCTATTTAAGCATTTTTTGGCTAACTACACAACTTTGCTGGAAGATGAACGCAACGAACGAGAAAAGGTGGTACGTGATTAAGGCCATAAGCGGTAAAGAGAAGAAAGTCAAGGAATACCTTGAGTCTGAGATTAACCGCCTCAACCTGCACGACCAGATTTTTCAGGTTTTGATACCTACCGAGAAGTACTTCGAGGTCAGAAACGGCAAGAAGGTCTCCAAAGAGAGAAGCTACTTGCCGGGTTATGTGCTTATCGAGGCCATCTTGGCGGGTGAAGTCGTCCATGTGATTCGCAACGTCCCCAACGTGCTCGGTTTCTTGGGCACGAAGGGTGAACCTGACCCGCTCCGCCCTGCCGAGGTGAACCGCATTCTTGGCAAGATGGACGAGCTTCAGGAGATGGGCGAGGGCAGCGACATGCAGTTCCTCGTCGGTCAGAGCGTGATCGTGAACGAAGGTCCTTTCAAGAGTTTCAGCGGCATCATCGAAGAGGTGAACGAGGAAAAACGCAAACTTAAGGTGAGCGTCAAGATCTTCGGTCGCAAGACTCCTCTGGAATTGGGTTACTTCCAAGTGAAGCTCGAGTAAAACCTTAAAGTGTATCGACAGTTTCCTTATCATTTTAATGAAGGATTAAAGAAATGGCAAAAGAAGTAAGCGGATTAATCAAACTGCAAATTAAAGGAGGAGCCGCGAACCCCGCTCCGCCCGTCGGTCCCGCATTGGGCTCGAAGGGTGTGAACATCATGGAGTTCTGCAAGCAATTCAACGCCCGTACTCAGGATCAAGCCGGAAAAGTACTTCCGGTGATTATCACTGTTTACAAGGACAAGTCTTTCGATTTCATCGTGAAGGCTTCCCCGGTGGCGGTCTCCATCATTGAAGCTGCCAAGATCAAGGGCGGTTCCAAAGAGCCCAACCGTACCAAGGTTGGTTCCCTCACCTGGGACCAAGTCCGTGAGATTGCGACGAACAAGATGAAGGACATGAATTGCTTTACGATTGAATCGGCCATGTCCATGGTTGCTGGTACTGCCCGCAGCATGGGAGTGAAGGTTACCGGCGAATCACCTTTAAAGAAAGACTAAGTCTTCAATGCATTTGTAGAACAAAAAAACTAAAGTAAATGTCAAAAGTTAGCAAACAACGGAAAGAAGCTTTGGCTAAGTTCGACAAAAGCAAAAGTTACTCCTTGATTGAGGCGGTTAATATCGTTAAACAGATCACTTACACCAAATTTGATGCTTCTGTGGATCTTAACATCCGTCTGGGCGTTGACCCCCGTAAGGCCAACCAGATGGTTCGTGGATCCGTTACCCTTCCTCACGGAACGGGCAAGACTGTGCGAGTCCTGGTGCTCTGCAACCCGGACAAGGCTCAGGAAGCTTTGGATGCTGGTGCCGACTATGTCGGTCTGGATGAGTACATCCAGAAAATCAAGGATGGTTGGACGGATATTGACGTTGTCATCACCACGCCTAACATCATGCCCAAAGTCGGTGCGTTGGGTCGTATCCTCGGTCCCCGTGGATTGATGCCCAACCCGAAGACGGGTACGGTGACGATGGAAATTGGCAAGGCTGTTCAAGAAGTAAAGGCCGGTAAGATCGACTTCAAAGTCGATAAATACGGTATCATCAATGCTGCCGTCGCAAAAGTCAGTTTCGCTCCAGAGAAGATTTTTGATAACGCCAAGGAGTTGATCTCCACCGTTATCAAGCTGAAACCAGCAGCCGCAAAAGGTACCTACGTGAAGAGTATCTACATTTCAAGTACCATGAGTCCGGGTGTGCAGATCGATATTAAATCAGTAGCAAACTAAATTTGAAAGGAAGTTTGAAATGAGAAAAGAAGATAAACAAACCATTATCGACTCCATACTCGCTGAACTGCAGGCTTGTCCCAATTTCTATCTGACCGATGTCTCCGACCTCAACGCCGAGAAGACCAGCCAGCTCAGAAGACAGTGCTTCAATAGTGGCATCAAGATGCTCGTTGTGAAAAACTCCCTGTTGCATAAAGCTATGCTGAAGATGGAAGGTAAGGATTATGATGATCTTTACGAAGTCCTCAAGGGTTCAACGGCCGTGATGCTGTGCGAGACGGGTAATGCCCCCGCCAAACTGATCAAGAATTTCCGCCAGAAGAACGATCGTCCTATCCTGAAAGGCGCCTATATCGAGGAATGCTGCTATGTCGGCGACGACATGATCGACACCCTCTGCAACGTCAAGTCGAAGAACGACCTCATCGCCGACGTCATCGCCCTGCTCCAGTCACCGATGAAGAACATCATCAGTGGCCTCCAGTCCGGTGGACACAAAATCTGCGGCATCCTTGAGACGTTATCAGAAAAGGCAGAATAAAATTGAATGCAGCGCATTCGCAAAAAATACTGAATCAAATTTGTAAAACTCTAAAAAAATAAGTTAAAATGGCAGATCTTAAAGCTTTTGCTGAACAATTAGTCAATCTTACCGTGAAGGAAGTGAACGAACTCGCGACCATTTTGAAGGAAGAATACGGTATCGAACCCGCCGCTGCTGCTGTCGCAGTTGCCGCTCCCGCCGCCGGTGGCGCCGCCGCCGCTGAGGAAGAAAAGACTTCTTTCGATGTCATCCTGAAATCAGCCGGTGCCGCTAAGCTGGGCGTGGTGAAACTCGTGAAGGAACTCACCAGCCTCGGTCTGAAGGAAGCCAAGGAACTCGTTGACGCAGCTCCTAAGGCTATCAAGGAAGGTGTGAGCAAAGACGAAGCTAATGCACTTAAGGCTCAACTCGAAGAAGCAGGTGCAGAAGTCGAAATTAAATAAGAGGAATTATTTCCTGCAAAATTTGTGGCATTCAACCTCAGTCCCAACCACATTCAGGGACTGAGGTTTATGCCTATTTTTCGCTTTAAGGATTCCTTTCCTTAGCTTTTCGTTCTTTATTTCCTCATCACACACCTTAAAACTTAAATACCTTGGCAACAACAACTGAAAGAATCAACTTCGCGTCCATCAAGCAACCTTTCGAATATCCCGATTTCCTCGATATTCAGCTTCAGTCCTTCAAAGACTTCTTCCAACTGGAAACCAATCCCGACAACAGGAAGAATGAAGGACTTTATAAGGTGTTCTCCGAGAACTTCCCCATCACCGACGCGAGAAACAACTTCGTCCTCGAGTTCCTTGACTATTACATCGATGCCCCCAGGTACAGCATCCCTGAATGCATCGAGCGCGGCCTCACCTTCAGCGTGCCGCTCAAAGCCAAGCTCCGCCTCTCCTGCACCGACGAGGACAACGAGGACTTCAAGACCGTTGACCAGGATGTCTATCTTGGCATGATTCCCTACATGACCCCGAGAGGCACCTTCGTGATCAACGGCGCCGAACGTGTCGTGGTCTCCCAACTGCACCGTTCGCCCGGCGTGTTCTTCGGCCAAAGCCAACACACCAACGGCAAAACCCTTTATTCGGCCCGTATCATCCCCTTCAAAGGCTCTTGGATGGAGTTCTCCACCGACATCAACGACGTGATGTACGCCTATATCGACCGTAAAAAGAAATTGCCCATCACCACACTGCTCCGCGCCATCGGCTTCGAGTCCGACAAAGAGATCCTCGAGATCTTCAACCTCACTGAAGAGGTCAAGGTCAACAAGGCCAGCCTCCGTAGGGTCCTCGGCCGCAAACTCGCCGCCCGCGTGCTGCACTCCTATTTCGAGGACTTCGTGAATGAGGACACCGGAGAATGCGTCTCCATCGAACGTAACGATGTCATCATCGAGCGTGAGACTGTCCTCGAAGAGGAACATATTCAGAAAATCATCGACTCTGGCGCCAAGACCATCTTCCTCCACCGCGAAGAAGAAGTGGACGAAGAAGGCAGAGCCTCCAACTATTCCGTGATTTTCAATACCCTGAACAAAGATACATGTAACTCCGAGAAAGACGCAGTGGAATACATCTACCGCTTGCTCCGCAGCGCCGATCCGCCCGATGAGGAAACCGCCCGCGGCATCATCGAGAAACTGTTCTTCTCGGACAAACGTTACGACCTCGGTCTCGTGGGCCGCTACCGTATCAACCGCAAACTCAACCTTGAGATCGACCCCGAGACGCGCGTCTTGACCAAAGAGGACATCATCGCCATCATCCGTTACCTGGTGGAGATGCTGAGCGGCAAGGCGGAAGTCGATGACATTGACCACTTGAGCAACCGCCGTATCCGCACCGTGGGCGAGCAACTCTCCGCCCAGTTCGGCGTCGGCCTCGCCCGTATGGCCCGCACCATCCGCGAACGCATGAACGTGCGCGACAATGAGGTGTTCACCCCCATCGACCTGATCAATGCCAAGACCCTCTCCTCGGTCATCAACTCGTTCTTCGGCACCAACCAGCTGTCGCAGTTCATGGACCAGACCAACCCCCTGTCGGAGGTGACGCACAAGCGCCGTATCTCCGCCCTCGGTCCCGGTGGTCTGTCGCGTGAACGCGCCGGTTTCGAGGTGCGCGACGTGCACTATACCCACTACGGACGTCTCTGCACCATTGAGACTCCCGAAGGCCCCAACATCGGCCTCATCTCCTCCCTCTGCGTGTTCGCCAAGATCAACAGCCTCGGCTTCATCGAGACTCCTTACCGCGAAGTGAAAGACGGCACCGTCGATTTCAGCGTGCCCCCCGTCTATCTCACCGCCGAGGAAGAGGAAAACAAAACCATCGCCCAGGCCATCACGCCTATGGACGACAACGGCCATTTCACCGAACAATACATCAAAGCCCGTAAGGTGGCTGACTATCCTATCGTGACCCCCGAGGAAATCGAGCTGATCGACGTCGGTCCCAACCAGATCGCGTCTATCGCCGCTTCGTTGATCCCCTTCCTCGAGCATGACGACGCCAACCGTGCGTTGATGGGTTCGAACATGATGCGCCAGGCGGTCCCCTTGATGAACCCCGAAGCCCCCATCGTAGGTACTGGTATCGAACGCTATGTTGCCAAGGATTCCCGCGTTCTTATCACTGCCGAAGGTGAAGGCGAAGTGGTGTTCGTCGATTCCACCAAGATCACCATCCGCTACGACCGTACCGACAAGGAACGCCTCGTCAGCATGGATGATGACTATAAGACCTATTACCTGACCAAGTATGCCCGAACCAATCAAAACACGAGCATCAACATCAAACCTATCGTGCGCCGCGGACAACGTGTGCACAAAGGCGATGTCATCACCCAAGGTTATGGCACCCAGAACGGCGACCTCGCCCTGGGCCGCAACCTGAAGGTGGCCTTCATGCCCTGGAAAGGTTATAACTATGAGGACGCCATCGTGATTTCCGAGCGCATCGTCAAGGAAGACCTCTTCACTTCCATCCACGTCGAGGAATTCACCCTCGAAGTGCGCGACACCAAACGTGGTTTGGAGGAACTCACCAACGACATCCCCAACGTCAGTGCCGACGCCACCAAGGACTTGGACGACCACGGCCTGATCCGCGTGGGCGCCGAGGTCAACGAAGGCGACATCCTCATCGGCAAGATCACTCCTAAGGGAGAGAGCGACCCGACTCCGGAGGAGAAACTGCTTCGCGCCATCTTCGGCGACAAGGCCGGCGACGTGAAGAACGCCTCCCTCAAGGCCGGTCCTTCCATGAAGGGTGTGGTCATCGGCAAACGCCTCTTCTCGCGTCTCCAAAAAGACCGCAAGTCGAAAGCCAAGGACAAAGAGGATATCGCGAAGATCGACGCCGCCGCCAAGGTGGAACTCGATGAGCTCAAAAAGAAGCTGGTGGACAAACTGATGGTGATCCTCAACGGATGCACCTCCTCAGGCGTCTATAACAACTTCAAGGAGCAGCTGATTCCCAAGCGCGTCAAGTTCGCTCAAAAGACCCTCATGGACCTCGACTACTCGGTGGTGAACCCCACCAAGTGGACCAACGACGAGGAGAAGAACCAGATGGTGATTACCTTGATCGACAATTACTCGGTGAAGTTCAAGGAAGTCCAAGGCAAGTACAACCGCGAGAAGTACGTGGCCAGCGTTGGCGACGAACTTCCGAACGGCATCATCCAAATGGCCAAGGTCTATGTCGCCAAGAAGCGCAAGCTGATGATCGGCGACAAGATGGCAGGTCGCCACGGCAACAAGGGTATCGTTTCGCGCATCGTCCGCGCCGAGGACATGCCTTTCCTCGCCGACGGCACTCCGGTCGATATCGTGTTGAACCCCTTGGGCGTGCCTTCACGTATGAACTTGGGTCAGATCTACGAGACGGTGTTGGGCTGGGCCGGCCATGAACTTGGCCTGAAGTTCGCCACCCCGATCTTCGACGGTGCCTCGCTTGAGCAAATCAACGGTCTCATGGAGAAGGCTGGCCTTCCCAAGAACGGTCGTGTGCAACTCTACGACGGCGAGACCGGCGAACCCTTCGACCAACCCGCCACTGTGGGTTACATCTACATGCTGAAACTGCATCACATGGTTGATGACAAGATGCACGCACGTTCCATCGGACCTTACTCCCTCATCACGCAGCAGCCCCTCGGTGGTAAAGCCCAGTTCGGTGGCCAGCGTTTCGGAGAGATGGAGGTCTGGGCCCTCGAGGCCTTCGGTGCCAGCAACGTGCTGCAAGAAATCCTCACCGTCAAGTCCGACGACGTGGTGGGCCGCGCCAAGGCCTACGAAGCCATCGTCAAGGGCGACAACATGCCGGTGCCGGGTACCCCCGAGTCCTTCAACGTCCTCATCCACGAACTCCGTGGTCTGGGCCTGGAGGTCACCTTCAAGGACAAGGACGGTAATGTGCTGAATTGATGTGAACTAACGCTTAGAAAAACAAAGGAGAATATATGATCAACAACACCATCAATAGTAACTTTGCCAGTATCACGGTTAGTCTTGCGTCTCCCGAATCCATCCTTGCCCGTTCGCACGGCGAGGTGCTGAAACCGGAAACCATCAACTACCGTACCTATAAGCCAGAGCGTGACGGTCTGTTCTGTGAGCGTATCTTCGGTCCCGTCAAGGACTGGGAATGCCATTGCGGTAAGTACAAACGCATCCGCTACAGAGGTACCGTCTGCGACCACTGCGGTGTCGAGGTGACCGAAAAGAAGGTCCGCCGTGAACGCATGGGTCATATCCAACTGGTGGTTCCCGTGGCTCACATCTGGTATTTCCGCTCCCTGCCCAACAAGATCGGTGCCCTGTTAGGAATCCCCACCAAGAAACTCGACTCCATTATTTATTATGAGCGCTACGTGGTGATCCAGCCCGGCGAACTCGCAGGCAAACCCATCCCGAACGACTCGGAAGGCCGTACCGTCGAAAAGATGGAGTTCCTCAGCGAAGAGGAATACCTCGACCTCCTGGAATCCCTCCCCATCGAGAACCAGTATCTCCCCGACGATGACCCCAACAAGTTCATCGCCAAGATGGGTGCCGAGGCCATCTACGACCTCCTCAAGCAACTGGATCTCGACAAGGAGTCGTACGAGCTTCGCGACAAGGCCAACTCCGAAACCGCCCAGCAACGCAAACAGGAAGCCCTCAAGCGCCTTCAAGTGTTCGAGGCTTTCCGTGAAGCCAACAAACATACCGAGAACAAACCGGAATGGATGATCGTCAAGATCGTCCCGGTGATTCCTCCGGAACTCAGGCCCCTCGTGCCGTTGGATGGCGGTCGTTTCGCCACCTCCGACCTCAACGACCTCTACCGCCGTGTCATCATCCGCAATAACCGTCTGAAACGACTCATCGATATCAAAGCTCCTGACGTCATCATGCGTAACGAGAAACGTATGCTTCAGGAGGCCGTGGACTCCCTGTTCGACAACTCACGCAAGTCGAGTGCCGTCAAGACCGACTCAAACCGCCCGCTCAAATCGTTGAGCGACAGCTTGAAAGGTAAGCAGGGACGTTTCCGTCAGAACCTGTTGGGTAAACGTGTTGACTACTCCGGACGTTCGGTCATCGTGGTCGGTCCCGACCTCAACATGAATGAATGCGGTCTGCCCAAAGACATGGCCGCCGAGCTGTTCAAGCCCTTTGTCATCCGCAAGATGATTGAACGCGGCATCGTCAAGACTGTGAAGTCCGCCAAAAAGATTGTGGACCGCAAGGAACCGGTGGTGTGGGATATCCTGGAAAACATCCTGAAGGGACACCCCATCCTGCTGAACCGTGCTCCTACCTTGCACCGTCTCGGCATCCAGGCCTTCCAGCCCAAGTTGGTGGAAGGCAAGGCCATCCGTCTGCACCCCTTGGTGTGTACGGCTTTCAACGCCGACTTCGACGGTGACCAGATGGCTGTCCACGTGCCGTTGGGCAACGCCGCCGTGCTGGAAGCTCAGATTCTGATGCTTGCCTCGCACAACATCCTGAACCCCTCCAACGGAGCGCCCATCACCCTGCCTTCGCAGGACATGGTGCTTGGTCTGTACTACATCACCAAGCCCCGTAAGAGCACTCCCGACCATATTGTGAGAGGCGAGGGCATGACGTTCTATTCTCCGGAAGAGGTCATCATCGCCCATAATGAGCGCCGCATCGACATGCACGCCATCATTAACTGCCGCGTCAAAGTGCGTGAGAACGGACAGATTGTCACCAAGAAGGTGGAGACCACAGTCGGTCGCATCATCTTTAACCAGGTGGTGCCCGAGGAGTATGGCTACATCAACCAGCTGCTGACCAAGAAATCGTTCCGTAGCATCGTCGGCGAGATGGTGCGTTTGCTCGGTACCGCCGTGACGACCAAGTTCTTGGACGATATCAAGAACATGGGTTACTACATGGCTTACAAAGGTGGCTTGTCGTTCAACCTCGGTAACGTGTTGGTGCCCGCCGCCAAGGAAAAACTCATCAATGAGGCCAATGCCAAGGCGACGGAAATCCGCGAATACGAGAAGATGGGCTTCATGGGTCCCAACGAGCGTTACAACCAAATCGTTGACCTTTGGACCGATGTCAACACCAAGCTGACCAAGGAGGTGATGGATTTGCTTTCCTCCGACGACCAGGGCTTCAACCCTGTGTATATGATGCTTCACTCCGGAGCCCGTGGTTCCGAGGCTCAGGTATCACAGCTTTGTGGCATGAGAGGTCTGATGGCCAAGCCTATGAAGGCTGGTTCAGGTGGTGCGGAAATCATCGAGAACCCGATTCTTTCGAACTTCCAGGAAGGCCTTTCCGTGTTGGAGTACTTCATTTCCACTCACGGTGCCCGTAAGGGTTTGGCTGATACCGCTTTGAAGACTGCTGACGCTGGTTATCTTACCCGTCGTTTGGTCGATGTTGCCCACGATGTCATCATTACCTGCAAGGACTGTGGTACGCTTCGTGGCTTGACCATCTCGCGTGGTGAGGAAATCAAGGAAAAAGGCAAGCATTCTCTCTTGTACGACCGCATCTTGGGCCGCGTGGCCTTGCACGATGTGTTCAGTCCCCAGACCGGCGAGCTGATTGTGGCTGGCGGTGAGGAAATCAACGAGGAGCTGGCCGAGGCCATCGACGAGTCGCCCATCGAGAGTGTGGAGATCCGTTCCGTGTTGACCTGCGAGGCCAAGTATGGCGTTTGCGCCAACTGCTATGGCCGTAACCTTGCATCAGGCAAGCTGGTGCAGAAAGGTGAGGCTGTGGGTGTCATCGCCGCACAGTCCATCGGTGAGCCTGGTACCCAGCTGACCCTGCGTACCTTCCACCAAGGTGGTAAGGCATCCAAGGGTTTGGTGGTGAGCAGCACCGAGGCCAAGTACGACGGCGTGATGGAGATCGACGAGCTGCGTGCTGTCGATGTCGAACGCGAAGGCATCCATTGCCAAATTGTCATCGGTCGTTCCGCTGAGATGAAGCTCCACGACAAGAACACAGGTGTGGTTTTGATGACCACCAACATTCCTTATGGTGCGAAACTGTATTTCCAGAATGGTGCTGAGGTGCAGAAGGGCGACAAGATTTTCGAATGGGACCCCTACAACGCCGCTATCGTTTCGGAGTACTCCGGCAAGGTGCGTTACGTCAACCTCATCGAAGGCATCACCTATCATCTCGAGACCATCGCTGAGACGGGCTTTAGCGAGCGCGTGATCATCGAAGGTAAGAGAGGTACCAAGAATCCTCAGATTGAGATTGTGGGTGAGAATGACGAGGCTTTGACGGTTTACGACCTTCCTGTGGACGCCCACGTGGTGGTTGAGGAGAATGCCGAGATCAAGGCGGGTGACCAGTTGGTGCGTATTCCGCGTAACGTCTCTGGCGGCGGTGATATCACCGGCGGTCTGCCGCGTGTGACCGAGCTGTTCGAGGCCCGTAATCCTTCCGACCCCGCGGTGGTTTCCGAAATCGACGGTACTGTGCATCTTGAGAAGAAACTCAAGCGTGGCAACCGTGAGATCGTGGTTACCTCCAAGACGGGCGACCAGAAACGTTACCTCGTGCCGACGGCCAAGCAGATTCTGGCCCAGGAGAACGACTACGTGAAGGCTGGCCAACCTCTGTCGGATGGTGCCATCACGCCTGCCAGCATCCTCGCCATCATGGGCCCGATGAAGGTTCAGGAATACATCGTCAACGAGGTGCAAAGCGTTTATCGTTCACAAGGTGTGACTATCAACGACAAGCACTTCGAAGTGATTGTGCGCCAGATGATGCGTAAGGTCGAAATCATGGAGCCGGGTGATACCCGATTCCTTGAAGGTGAGTTGGTGAGCAAGCTGACTTTCCAAGAAGAGAACGACAATATTTATGGTAAGATGGTCGTCACCGATCCGGGCGACTCCGAGGAGCTTTCCGCCGGTCAGATTGTCTCTGCCATGAAGTTGCGCGACGAGAACTCCATGCTGAAGCGCAAGGACCTCAAGTTGGTCCAGACGCGTCCTGCCGAGCCTGCCACGGCCAGCCAGGTGCTGCAAGGCATCACCCGCGCGGCCCTGCAAACCGACAGCTTCATGTCAGCCGCTTCCTTCCAGGAAACCACCAAGGTGTTGACCAACGCCGCCATCAGTGCCAAGACAGACTATCTGTTGGGCATGAAGGAGAACGTCATCGTAGGCCATAAGATTCCCGCCGGAACGGGACTCCGCGAATACGACGACCTGATAGTGGCCTCCCGCGAGGAATATGAAGAACTCAAGGAGAAAGGCGCGGTTCTCGCCGATTGACACAACAAAGTAATGAACAACGTAGAGACGTAGCCCGCTACGTCTCTACTTTTTTAAAACAATAGCATTATGGACGAAAACCAGAAAAATCAAATCAATATCGAATTGACCGATGAAGTGGCGGGTGGTATCTATTCAAACCTCGCCATCATTTCCCATTCACCGACCGAGTTTGTGGTGGACTTTGTGCAAATGTTGCCGGGTACGCCCAAGGCCAAGGTCAAGTCAAGAATCGTGTTGTCACCCCAGCACGCCAAGCATCTCTTCAAGGCTTTGGCTGACAACATCAGCAAGTACGAGTCCAAATTCGGTACTATCAAGGAAATCGGTAGCGACGGTATTGCCCCCTTCTCCATGGGGATGCCGAAAGCGCAAGCCTGATTCAGTTAGCAGTTGGCAGTTGGCAGTTGGCAGTTGGCAGTTAGCCTGCGGTAGCCAACTGTCAACTGCCAACTGCCAACTCTCAACTAAAGTAGGCGTGTTCCTCAAAGCCAAAGAGGTTGGCGATGAGTTTGCTTGGGAATCTCTTGACGAAGCTGTTGTATTGTTGAACGGTTTCGTTGAATCGTTGGCGTTCCACCAGGATTCGGTTCTCGCTTCCCGCATATTGTGTCAGAAAAGTGTGGTAGGACTCTACGGCTTTTAAGTCGGGATAGTTCTCCACCGATAGGATGACCTCGTTGACGGCGGTACCCAGCTGTTGCTGGGCTTGGTCGAACCCCGTCAGTTGCTCTTGCGTGGGCGACTCGGCATTGACTTGAACCGCGGCAGCCGTCATGGCACGGCTTTCCACAATCTCCACCAAAGCCTTGTTTTCATAGTCGGAGTAGGACTTTACCACACTTAAAAGACTTGGTATCAGTTCCATGCGTCGCTGATACACATTTTCCACCTGCGACCATGCTTCAGTCATTTGTTCCTCCGCCTTGGTCAACTTGTTGTAGGTGCTGACGCCCCACAGGACAACGATGGCCACGAGGACGAGGAGAAACGTTCCTGTTTTTTTCATGGCTTTAGATGAATTCGATGTTTTCCTCCGAGGTGTATTTCTCGCAATAGTGGCAGACCAGTCGGAGTTGGCCATCGACGTATTTCACACGGAACTTGGTGGGGATGTCGTGCTCCTTGTTGGTGACGCAGTTGGGATTGAAGCATTTCACGATGTGTTCGATGCGTTCGGGGATGGTCACCGTTTGTTTTCGGATGACCTCGAAGTCCTTGATCTCGATGATGGAGGCGGTGGGGGCCACCAAGGCGATTTTGTTCAAGTCTTCCGGGTCGAAATACTTGTCGGAGATTTTCACGAAGCCTTTGGTTCCGTATTTCTTGCTTTCGACATTGATGCCCAAATACACAGGATTGCTTACCGTGTCCAGGCCTAAGATTTTGACGACTTGAAATACCTTGTCGGCGGGGATATGGTCGATGACTGTGCCATTCTCAATGGCGGACACAATCAGTTCTTTTCTCTTTTCCATTGATTATTTTTCTTTTTTTGAGTTTTCCGTTTTCCGTTTACTTCAGTCCCAGTATGGCCGCGATGAGTGCTTGGCGAGCATACACGCCGTTTTGAGCCTGCTGGAAGTAGTAGGCCTTAGGGTTGGCATCGACATCCACATGGATTTCGTTGACGCGGGGCAGGGGATGCAAGACGCGGCAGTTGGGTTTGGCGTTGGCCAGCATGGCGTTGCGCAGCACGTAGGAGTTCTTCACTTTTTCGTACTCCAACGGGTCGGGGAAGCGCTCGCGTTGCACGCGGGTCATGTAAATGATGTCGGAGTGGGGGATGACCTCCTCCAGCTCGGTATATTGCTCATATTCGAGGTGGGCGTCTTTGATGTGTTGTTTTACGGTTCTCGGCAGCTTGAGTTCCACGGGCGACACAAGGTTGAATTTGGCGTTGAAATGGCTCATGGCCTCCACGAGGCTGTGGACGGTGCGTCCGTATTTCAGGTCGCCTACGAGGGTGATCTCAAGGTTTTCCAAGGTGCCTTGGGTCTTGCGGATGGAGTAGAGGTCGAGCATGCATTGGGTGGGATGCTGGTTGGAGCCGTCGCCGGCGTTGATGATCGGCACTTTGGAGACTTCGGAGGCGAAACGGGCAGAGCCGTCGATGGGGTTGCGCATGACGATGAGGTCGGCGTAGCTGGCCACCATGGTGATGGTGTCGGCCAATGACTCGCCTTTTTGGATGCTGGTGCCAGAGGTGCTGCTGAAGCCGATGACGTTACCGCCCAACAGTTGGATGGCCGTCTCGAAACTCAGTCGGGTTCGGGTGGAAGGCTCGAAGAACAGCGACGCGATGATGCGTCCATTGAGCAGGTTCTGATGCGGGTTCTTCTCGAAATCCTCCGCAATGTCAAGAACATGGCAAATCTCCTCGGGCGTGTAGTCGCTGATGGAGATCAAGCTGCGGTTTTTCAATGAGATTGACATGGTCGTATGATTTAGTTTTGTTCGTTGGCAAAAAAAAGACGGTCGCTTACAGCAACCGTCTCGATTCCTTTTGTTCTGTTTTCCGGTGATACTTTTTGGTACTTCATCGGACTGCAAAGATAGGGTTTTATTCGATATCTCGCAATAATTCGTGTTTTTTTTCTGCCAGAGGCAAAAAAAGTAGGTTAGTTGAAGTTGGCGAGGTTGAAGGCAATGCCAGCGTATGCGGCATGGGCAGTGAATGACGCGTTGATTTCAAAATACTTGCAGGGTGCCACGGTAATCATGCCTCCATAGTTGAAATCATTGCGATGCCAA
Organism: uncultured Bacteroidia bacterium; assembly: GCA_902783365.1. Lineage (GTDB taxonomy): Bacteria > Bacteroidota > Bacteroidia > Bacteroidales > F082 > Limimorpha. Next base: position 15,243 of record CACZQL010000032.1, read on the forward strand.
GTCGAATGGTATTTGTGGTAAATGGAATGGCTCTCACTGTCAACACCAATGTTGTTGCCTTCGGTGACACCGGTGGATACACGGGTCCAGCCTATGAGGGGGGTCACGAACACATAGTTCTTATAAACGGGGATTTGGTAGCCGAGTTGAATGGTAAAAGCATCGTGGTCTTCCCAGTCCTGCATGACGATATGGCTGTCGTACATGTGGTCGGGGCTGACATAAAGAAAGTCGGCATAAACACCCATAAAATTAAGACTGACGCCTACTCCCAAATCGGAGAATTTCATGTCGGGGATGTTGTTGATTCCGCGATAGCCAACGAGACCGGTGTTGAAACCGATGACGCCGCGGTTCAGGTTTTCGGAGAAATCAAACCATTGTGCATGAGCGCTGAGTGTCATCATGGAGCACAGCACTGCAATAATCGTTAATTTTTTCATGATTGAAATGTTTGTTTGTTAAATATGTTTGTAAATAGTTATTATAATCATATATCAGAACCTTTAAAACGTGTATCCGAATGAGAAATACAGGCTGAAATGGCTGGAGTAGAGGTCGCTCCATTGCCCCATCAGTGAGACGGGACCGATGGGACTGTTGAAAGCGTATTTTAGCCCGGCGCCATGAAAGAAACCGTCAAGGTATAATGCATTGTAAATTGCTGTTATATAATGTTTTCCGAAAATATTGTAGCGTAGGTCGCAGCGGGCTATCCTAAGGAAATAGGGAGCGGGACCAAACGTTTCCATATAGGAGATGCCGATAAAAGGCAATTGGTCATCGAAATGGCGTCCTTCAATCTCTCCACCACATCGGTTTCTCAGGTTGTATAATAGCGTTTCGTTGAGGAAATATCTGCCGTATGCCTGGGGAATGAGGGTCAATCGTCCGTTTTTAGGGGTGATGTGGTATTGTAAGGCAAAGCTGATATCGAAATTGTTGTTGGTGCCATCCTTGGGATCCCAGTAGTAATGGGTGTTCAGACTGGCATAAAGGCCGTGCTTGGCGAAATAGGCATCGTCCAAATTGTCATACTTGAAATTGATGAATGGGGCAACAAACTTGTTGGGTTTAAACCAGTCGTCAAAAAAGCTGTCTTCTACTAATGCCGACTTGTCGAAACTGGTGCTGATATAGGATGCGCCCACGGTAGTGCTCAGGTTGAGCAAATGGAACTGCGAGATGGAGACGCTAATTTTTTGTTGACGGTATTTCAAATTGGCCAAGTCAGACTCCGCTGCATCCACGGTCGTGGTCGTGAAGTGCTCGCTTCTGTAGTCGTAAGCCAGATTGAAATTCGCCAAGCCTATGCGGGAATAGGTATAGGTGAGGTTCACTTTCGGGTTGTAACTCAGTTTCGCGCTGAGGTTGAGTTTTGAGCCATTGAAGTTTTTCTCGTTCAGGCCTATCTTCAACAACAAGGCGGCACCCTCCTCGGTGTCGTAACGCACCCCCAGGCCAAACAGGTGGGGCTTTGCATGCTTTACGTTGACAATCAAATTGTAAGCGTTGGATAGCTGGTTGTTATGATGCAGTGAGTCTGTCTCTTTAATCAAGTAGGTGATCTCATCGAAGCAGCCAGTGCCTCGGTAGATCTTCATGGCTTTGTCGATGTCATTTTGAAGATAAAGGTTCCCTGCATGAAGCTGCCCTTTGCGAAGGAGCCACCGGCTTTCCTTTTCGCTGACCTCATTGAAGATGATGGAATTGATCATCACTGAATCGACGGAAAGGTTTTTGGCATGAGGCGCATGGAGGTTCTTTGTGACCGGTTGTCCCGCAGAGGCGTCCACGGCTTCTTTGATGGCCAGGAGCTGGTCGTGGAAATCGTTGGCACGCTTGTAGCCTCTGCCCACCAAGGTGTCGATGGCTTCGGGAGTGAAGCTGAGCATGCCAAAGCCGCTGATGTCGGGGATGATATGCACATCGCACATCGTACGATTGGTGACGCGTTTGGCACTCGTGGTGTTGACCAGCAGTCTGGAAAACACTTGAGGCAATGACTTGATATCCTGGATGGTGATGTCTTTGGTGGAGGTTACCTCGACACCGATGATGATGTCAGCACCCATATCGCGAAGTACATCGGCGGGAAAATTGTTCACCAAACCACCGTCCACCAGCAATTTGTCGCCCATGACCACAGGGGAGAACACTCCGGGGATGGCCATGCTGGCCCGCATGGCGTTGGGCACGCTTCCGCTTCGAAGCACCACCTCCTCGCCGGTAATCATGTCAGTGGCTACGCAGGCAAAGGGAATGGGCAGCTCGTTGAAATCCATCTCCTCTTGATATCCCACGCACAAGTCGTTGAACAGGTTGATCAACGCGCTGTTATTGACGTATGAACTCGGCAACTGGCTGATGAAGCTGGAACTCGGGTCGTGGTCAAACAGATTATCCGCGCTGAACGGCACTTGAAGCTGCATGGTGCTGTTGTTCACCCGCATTTCTTCCGACATCAGCGACCTTTCAATTTTGTTGCCGATGTATTGCGACCAGTCAATGTTTGAGATGATATTCGTGAGCTCGTCAGGAGAATACCCCATGGCGTAAAAACCGCCAATGATGGAGCCCATGCTGGTGCCAGCCACATAATCGACCGGGATGCCCATCTCTTCGATGTACTTTAACACCCCGATATGGGAAGCCCCCTTGGCACCGCCACCGCCCAGCACCACACCCACTTTGAGACGGGAGGGAGGAGTGGCTTCGTTTTGAGCGGCCAATGGCGTGAAAGAGGTCAGCAAAAACACTAAGAGGAGAAGAAGTGCTGTTTTTTTCATGTTTGGTGATTGAGATAACGAAAGCGAGTAATAGTGGTAATTAATTAAAGTTGCAAAAGTAATGTTTTTCCCTCTAATAAAAAGGAATTAAACGTATCTTTGCAGCAAGAAAATTTTGGTTATTATGTTAGAAGAAATACTTAAACAGCTCTTTATCAAGTCGTTCAATACTTTGTACGGACAAGAACCTCCTGCGCAGCAGGTCAATTTCCAAAAAACAAGGCCCGAATTCGAAGGCGATCTTACCGTGGTGGTGTTCCCCTTCGGGAAACTTGCGGGACGCAACCCCGAACAGTTGGCCAATGAGATGGGTGCCGAAATGATGAAGGAATCCTCCATGATTGCCAAGTTCAACGTGGTGAAGGGTTTCCTTAACATTTTGATTGCCGACAAGTTCTGGTTGGACTTTTTCCGTGAGAACCACGAGAACAGCGAGTTCGGTCGCAAGCCTGTGTCGGGCAAAAACGTGGTCATCGAGTATTCTTCACCCAACACAAACAAGCCGTTGCATCTTGGCCATATCCGCAACAACCTCCTCGGTTGGAGCGTGTCGGAAATCATGAAGGCCAATGGCAAGAGAGTGGTGCGCGTCAACCTCGTCAACGACCGTGGCATCCATATCTGCAAGAGCATGCTCGCCTGGAAGAAGTGGGGCGAAGGATGCACTCCGGAATCCACCGGCAAGAAAGGCGACCACCTCATTGGCGACTTTTACGTGCTGTTCGATAAAAAATACAAGGAAGAACTGAGAACCTTGCTGCCTGCCAACTTTGCGGAATTGGGAGAGAAGGAACAGGAAGAGGCCAAGGCTCAAGCTGAGGCCCAGTCCACCTTGATGCAGGAAGCTCGTGAGATGCTCCGCAAATGGGAAGCCAACGACCCTGAGGTGCGCCAACTTTGGGAGATGATGAACCAATGGGTGTATGACGGCTTCGACGTGACTTACAAACGTTTGGGTGTGAGCTTCGAGAAAATCTATTACGAATCGCAAACCTACCTTTTGGGCAAGTCACTCGTGCAGGAAGGCCTCGAAAAAGGTGTGCTGTACCGCCGCGACGACAACTCGGTGTGGTGCGACCTCCGCGATGAGGGTCTCGACGAGAAGCTGTTGCTCCGCCGCGACGGCACCTCGGTGTATATGACCCAGGATCTCGGCACCGCCCAATTGCGTGTGGAGGAATATGACCCCGAGAAACTGATATATGTGGTGGGTAACGAGCAGATTTACCACTTCGATGTGCTGAAACGGGTGTTGGTGCGCCTGGGCCGTGAATGGGGCAAGGACATTGAACACCTGTCCTACGGCATGGTGGAGTTGCCCAACGGCAAGATGAAATCCCGTGAGGGTACTGTGGTGGATGCCGACGACTTGATGGACGAGATGGTGGCCACTGCCAAGAGTGTCTCCGACGAGCTGGGCAAAGCCAAAGACCTCTCTCCCGAAGAGGCTGACAAGCTGTACCACACCATCGGACTGGGAGCCTTGAAGTACTTCATCCTTCGTGTCGATCCCAAGAAGACCATGCTCTTCAACCCTGAGGAGTCCATCGACTTCAATGGCAACACCGGACCGTTTGTGCAATATACCCACGCCCGTATTTGCTCGGTGCTCCGCAAGGCCGCCGAACAAGGCATCCAACTCGAAAGCGAGGTGAAAGTCGCCGACCTGCAGCCCAAGGAAAAGGAAATCATTGTGATGATGTACGGCTGGCCCGTTGTGCTGAATCAAGCTGCCGAAGGCCGCAGCCCCGCCATGGTCGCCAACTTTATCTTCGACCTTGCCAAAGAGTTCAACCAGTTCTATCAGGAATGCAGCATCCTTCGCGAAGAGGACGAAAACCGCCGTTTGTTCCGCCTCCAGGTCTGCGCCATGGTGGCCGCCTTGCTGCGCAACGCCTCAAGCCTCCTCGGAATCGGAATGCCCAATCGAATGTAACCTCGTAGGGGCGGACCTGTGTGTCCGCCCTATCATTGAATATGAACGTCTTTTATATAAAAGGTGCGAGTGAAGGCCTAAGTGTCCTGCCCGAGGAGGAATCCAAACACTGTGTGAAGGTGCTGCGGATGACCGAGGGGGAGACCTTTTGCGTGACCGACGGGGAAGGATGCCTCTACGACGCCGAATTGGTGGAAGCCCTGCCCAAGCGAGCCACAGTGAGGCTCTTCAATAAAAGACCAGGCTACGACCACTGGAATTTCCAGCTGGAAATCGCCATTGCGCCCACCAAACTCAACGAACGCACCGAGTGGTTCCTCGAAAAAGCCACTGAGATTGGCATCGACCGTGTGAGACTCTTCACCTCCTATCACTCCGAACGCCGCGCCGCCAACGTGGAACGTTTCCAAAAGGTGATGGTCGCCGCCATGAAACAGTCTATCAAATCAAGACTTCCCCATATCGACGATCTGGTGCCTTTTGATAAATTGGTGATGCAACCTTTTGAAGGACAAAAGTTTATCGCTTGGATCGATGACAATGTGAAGGACTGTCTCTGCAATCTATATAAAAAAGGTGAGAATGCCTTGGTCCTCATCGGTCCCGAAGGGGACTTCAGTCCCGAGGAAGTGGCTTTGGCCAAAGAACACGGCTTCGTCCCAGTGAGTTTGGGCGACGCGCGTCTAAGAACTGAGACCGCAGCCATTGTGGCTTGCCATACCATCCAACTCATCAATCAGATAATATGAAAAGAATTATTATATTTATATTGTTGTTATTTCCGTTATTAGTATCGGCGCAACAGCTGAACATCGCCTTGTTGAAGTATCGTGGAGGAGGCGATTGGTATGGCAATCCCACCTCGTTGCCCAACTTGGTGCGTTTTTGCAACCAGGAGATGGGAACGGACATCAACCCTGATGTGCCCACCGTGGAGCCTTCCAGTCCCGACATTTTCAACTATCCCTACGTGTATATGACCGGCCACGGCAACGTGGTGTTCGATGCCGCCGAGGCGCAGAATCTCCGCAACTACATGATGGCGGGTGGCTTTCTTCATATCGACGACAACTATGGCATTCGGCAATTCATTGAGCCACAGATGAAGAAGGTATTCCCTGAGCTGGATTTCGTGGAGCTGCCTTTCACGCACGACATCTTCAAGGCACCCTATTCTTTTCCTGAGGGGCTGCCCAAGATTCATGAGCACGACAACAAGCCTCCGCAAATGTTCGGCTTGATTTACGATGGGCGGTTGGTGTGTATCTTCACCTACGAGTGCGACTTGGGCGATGGTTGGGAAGACCAGCGCGTGCATCATGACTCGCAGGAGACCCGAGAGAAGGCACTCAAAATGGGAGCGAATATTTTGCGATACGTGTTTGAGAATTAAGAAGTAAGAAGTAAGAAGAAAGAAGTAAGAAGAGATATGAAAAAGACAGCTTTTATTTTCATGACGATGGCCTTCAGCCTCGGGTTGATGGCAGGACCAGTTGATGTGGAAACTGCGAAACAGCTGGGTGGGAGCTTTATGGCTGCCCAAAATCGTGCCATCACGGCGTTAACTTTGGTTGATACCGAGAAAACCGTATCGGGCTTGGAGGTTTGCTATGTGTTTAATTGTCAGCCTAAAGGTTTTGTGATTGTCGCCGCGGATGACAGGATGAAGCCCATTTTGGGGTATTCCACCGAGAGCAGCTTCCACCTTGTCGCTGTTGAGGAAGGCCCTGAAGTGTTTTTTGACGCGTACCGTTGCGATTTGATGGCTGCCGAGGAGCAAGGCTTGGAACCTTCGTCAGAAGTAGTCCGCCAATGGCGGATGCTTGCGGAAGCAGGAAGGTTGCCTAACCGTTCGAAAAGCACAGTGGAACCGCTCTGCGCCTCCACCTGGCACCAGACCCAACTCTATAACGACCAATGTCCCGAAGACCCTGAAGGCTACAACGGCCATGTGAAGTCAGGCTGTGTGGCCAACGCCATGGCGCAGATTATGCGTTATTGGGAGTGGCCCAAGACGGGTGTGGGTTCACATAGCTACTATTGCTATGGGTATGGAAGCACCTCCTACGGCACCCTCTCGGCCAATTTCGGCGAGGCGGACTATCGTTACGAGCTGATGCCTGACTTTCTCGATTACACCAGTCCGCAATATCAAGTGGACGCTGTGGCTTTGCTGGAATACCATGCTGGCGTGAGCGTGGAGATGAGCTACGGTCCCAGTGCATCGGGTGCCTATTCCTTCGATGCCATCGACGCCTTTCAACAATATTTCCGCTATTCTCCACTCACTGACTTTGAAGACAGATATTATTATTCTGACGATCAATGGGTTGAGTTAATGAAGAATGAGCTTGACAACGGAAGACCCATGTACTATTCCGCCTTTAGCAATACCAAAGATGGCACTCGTGGCGGCCATGCTTTTGTGTGCGATGGCTATGACGAGTACGATTTTTTCCATTTCAACTGGGGATGGCAAGGCTTCGACAACGGCTTCTACAGCATCAACGGCATGGATTTGACGTATCATGCCTATAATTATGACCATTATGCAACGACGGACTTGGAACCCAACGATGACTATTACGAGCAGCCGATGCCTGTTGGAGACTTGGAGATTGAACCTTGGGCGTATGGGATGGCGGCGACGCTCACCATGACTGCTCCTTCGCATACCCTCGGGGATTCCCCACTTTCATCTATCGACTCCATCGTGGTGCTGATGAATGGTGAGATCCTTCACGTTTTTGAGCATCCACAGCCTGGGGAACCACTGGAGTTTGGGAAGTTTTTCGATAATGCGGACTGTGGTGTCGTCAATTACTTCACCGTTTATCCTGTGACTTCGGGAGGTCGTGGCAAAGCGATTACCCGACCTGTGGAGTTATGGACCTCCTACGGCGGCATGTCCACGCCGTTGACCTTCTATCTGCATGATGCTGCGGGCGACGGATGGCTCTCTCCAGCGATTTCCATCGTCGATGAGCGAGGTGTGGTGCAGCATCGCATTGGCTTGGAAGCGGGCTATGAAGACACCGTGACGGTTAACATCCCGGTGGACTGCTACCTGACCCTCTCTTGGAATTATTGCAATGTGGGCTATGAGGATGATGATGCGGAATGCTCATTCGAGGTTTATGATTATCGGGGTGAGTTGCTTTTTGAACAGACCTCAAAGCCTGAGGTGGGGGCGTTGTTTACTTTCTATAGTGATTTCGATGTGGTGGTTGCGCCGGATTACATCACCGCTGAGTATGTTTATCGTGAGGATGGCACTTTTGGCGTGCAGGTGTCTTGGGATTTGGATCCCATCAACCAATGGTTTGGGCATTTTGTGTTGGAACGTTATCTCAATTTGGACGCCAATCCTGTGGCGGAATGGAGTTTCGGTCCTGGTGTGAAAGTGTATTTCGACGAGGTAGCACCAGGTACCTATTATTATCGTCTTTCTGCTGAATACGGAGCGGGAGGCGGTATTCCGGTTCAATCGGGCTTTGCGCCGAACTTGCTGGATCCCTCGTTGGATTACGCCATGGTGGAGGTGACCTCTGTGGAGGAGTCCTCCGATGCCTCATGGGCATTTGTCAGGGTTTATAATGCTGCCGGACAACAGGTTTACGAGGGCTCTTACAGCGCTTTTGATCCCGACTGGTTAAGCCCGGGAGTTTATGTGTTGAGATTGTTTTCCAAAGACGGGAAAACCATCACGAAAAAATACCTTCACAATCGTTAGTAGGCCGAGGCATACGCCGCCAGCCTATGTCGAGAGCCACTGCTTGAAAAACCTGTTAGGTGAGCAGTACTGCGGCGGCCTTGAGGGCCTCGGGGGTCACTTGGTCGTTGCTGAGCATCTTGGCGATTTCCAAGATGCGTTCCTCGCGGGTAAGTGGTTTGATGTGCGACTGGGTCTTGGCACCCTCGTTGTCCTTGTAGATGAAATAATGGTGTTGCGCCTTGCTGGCCACCTGTGGCAAGTGGGTGATGGAGATGAGCTGGAGCTTGTCGCCCATCTGCCGCATGATGTTCCCGATTTTGGCGGCCACCTCACCTGAAACCCCTGTGTCGATCTCGTCAAAAATGAGGGTGGGAATGTAGCTGTACTCGGACACGGCGCTCTTGATGGAAAGCATCAGTCTTGAAAGCTCTCCGCCCGAGGCCACCTTGCTGAGCTCGGCAGGGACGATGCCTTTGTTGGCTGAGAACAGGTAGTGGATGCTGTCGCGACCTTTGGGTCCGAAGCCTTCCGTGAGGCTTAACTCCACGCTGAAAACCGCAAAGGGCATGGCTAATTGGCGGGCCAGCTCCGTCACTTTTATGCCAAAGGTCTTGGCCGCCTTGCTGCGTCGGTCGTGTAATAGCGAGGCGAAGGTGCTGAGCCGTTTCTCACTGGCTTTCAGCTCTTTTTCCGCCTGGGCGATGGTCTCGTCAATGTTCTCGAAAGCCTCCACCTTTTGCTGAAGCTCGTCTCTCAGACTTATCAAAGCGTTGAAGTCGTTGAGGCGGTGCTTCATCATCAGCCGGTTGAGCAGGTCGTAGCGTTCCTGGAGGCTGAGTAGCTGTTCTTCGTCGAATTGGGTCTCGCCTTCCCAATGATGGAGGTCGTAGGCGATGTCTTTCAACTCGACACGCAGGCTTTCCACTCGTTCGCCCATCCCTTCGGTGTCGGGCAGCAACTGTCGCATCCGATGCAGGATGGAGGCGAGGTCGTTCAGTTGGGGGAGGAGGGCCGTGTCGGAGTCTTCGATGAGGCTGTTGGCGGTCATCAGCAAGGTTTTGATTTCCTCGGCGTTTTCCATGACGCGGAGGGTCTGTTCTAGCTCGGCGTATTCACCCTCATGGAGGTCCGCTTTGCGCAGCTCGTCCAACTGGAATTTCAGGTAGTCGTTTTCGGCGGCATTCCTTTGGGAGAGGTCTCGCAGATCTTTAAGTCGTTGTTTCAGACTGTTATAGACTTTATATTCTGCTTGGTAGTCGGTCAGGTGAGGGGCGTTTTGGGCGATTTCATCCAAGAGTCTGAGTTGGAAGTCGTCGTCGGTGAGTAGGAGGGAGTCGTGCTGTGAGTGGATGTCAACGATTTGGTTGCCGATTTCTTTCATGGTCTGAAGGGCGACGGGGGTGTCGTTGATGAAGGCACGGCTTTTTTTCTGGGGGCTGAGTTCGCGTCGGAAGATGCACTCCTCAGGGTCGAAGTCGATGTCGTTGGCGTCGAAGAGGGGTTTCAGGGTCTCGTTTCCGAAGGAGAACACGGCTTCCACGACACATTTCTTTTCCTTGTCGAAGAGAACACCGGTGTCGGAGCGGTCGCCCAGCACGAAGCCGAGGGCGCCGAGGAGGATGGATTTTCCCGCGCCGGTTTCGCCAGTGATGACGCTGAAGCCTTGGGAGAAATCAACAGACAGGCTCTCGATGAGAGCGTAGTTCTGTATGTGAAGGTGTTGTAGCATGAGGGTTGGTTCTTATCCCCTCTTGATGCCGCCGCTGCCGCTGCCGCCACCTTGCAGGATGGCGTCATACTGGGTGGATTTGGAGGGGTCGATTTGTTTCATGATGTTGGTGGCTTTGGTTTTTTCTTGTTGGGTACCCTGACTGAAAACGTTGATGATCTCGTCGCGTTTGGCCTCGATGATGAGTTGGAGGACGAAACAGGTGGGGTAGGAGGCGTGAACGGTTTGGAGGTATTCGAGCGACTTGAGGATGGCGGCGCGTCCCTCGTCGGGGTGTTCCGACATCACATCCAAACCAAGGCGGTGGTATTCGTACAGGAACTGGTGCAGCGGTGCGTAGCTGTTGCTGGTGAGGTTTTCGGCCAGCCAGTAACGGTTGCGGTTGCCGTCGAAGGCCTTCCAGCCCGGTTGTGAGGAGCTTTGGGCGTTGTTGACCACTTGTTGCGCGGCCTCGAAGAAGGGAGCCCCGCCATTGCGTGAGAAGGTGTCAAAGTCGAGCCCCAAGAAGGTATAGACGTAGAAGGCGATGGTGGAGGTGAGGTCGGACATGTGGGTGTTGATGCTGAAGTCGAGCGGCTGGCCATCCATGTAGCTGAAGTAGAACTTCTGGTCCACGTAGTTGAGGATGGGGGTGGTGTAGCTCGCCTTGTAGCAGGGGCGTCGTATGGCCATGTTGAGGTCGGCGACGAACGATTCAGAATCTGTGCGTTCCTTAATGGTGATGGCGATGGAGCATTCGATTTTCTCCTGGGTCTTGAAGTTGATGTTGGTCCATTTGGTGTTGTTGATGAACTCATACAAGGCCGTCTGCATGTTCTGGAAGACGGTTTTGTCGGTGCCTGAGACCTGGTTGGAGTTGACACGAATGTCGCATTTGATTTCCTGCGCGGACAGGATGTTCGCGCAGAAAATCAAAGCGGCGGTTATTAAGGCGCTGAGGATTCTTTTCATGTTGTGCTCGTTAGAACTCGTCCTGCACTTCTTTGTGCGGGTTGCGGAAGTAAATCTCGTTGTTCAAAAACTCGTGGATGGCGATCAGCGTGGGTTTGGGCAGACGTTCATAGAACTTGGCGATTTCGATTTGCTCGCGGTTCTCGAACACTTCCTCCAGGCTGTCGTTGTTGGTGGCGAACTCCTCAATTTTCTTGTTGAGTTCCTCTTTCATCTCGGCAGCGATCTGGTTGGCCCGTTTGGTCAGGATGGCCACGGTCTCGTAGATGTTGCCTGTGCCTTGGTAAAACTGGTCTTTTTGACGGGTAACCACCGTCGTTTCGGTTCTGATTTTCTTGAAATCCATGGTGTTAATGTATGTTTTCTAATTTTTTTCTTGCTTTGTTGGCGACAGCTTCCGCCTCTTTCAAATTGGGGCTGTCGGGGAACAGGTAGGACAAGGTGTTGTAGCGTTCAATGCAAGCCTCGTATCTTTCTTTTTTCTTTTCGGGGACGCTGTTCTCGGCATAGTCGTAGTAGGCGATGGCGATGTGGCTGAGGATTTCCTCACGGTGCGGGGTGTTGGGGTATTTCTTCAGCAGGTTCTCGAAACAGGTGATGGCCGCGTTGTAGTTCTCCATCTTATAATAAAGGATGCAGATGTCATAGTCTTTCTGTTCCAGCTTGTCGTGGAGATTTCCCAACAGCTCTTGTGCTCTTGCGAGGCTGTCGCTTTGGGGATAACGCTCGATGAAACTCTCCAGCTGTGAGATGGCGGTCATGGTGCTGGTCTGGTCCAGACTGGGGATGGGCGACACCTTGTAGCTGCAGTAGGCCTGCATGAAAGCGGCGGTTTCGGCGTCTTTCGAGAAGGGATAGTTCTGGATGAACTTGTTGAAATAGTAGGCGGCGATCTCGAAATCATTGGTGAGATAGTAGCACATGGCGGTGCGGTACGCCACAAATTCGCCCTTGGGGGTGCTGCGGAAGGCACTTTGGAGCAGGTCGAACAACTGCAAGGCATGGTTGTAGTCCTGACGGTCGTAATAGTCCATGGCCACCTCATACTTCATCTCGTTGTCCGTGCTCTTGAGGATACGGTTGAACTCGTTGCATGAGGCGCAACACAAGACGCAAAATAGCAACCCTATAAGAAGCCTACGATAATTCATGCGGCAAAGATACTTATTTTTGTTGAATTGTTGAGTGATTGAGCGGTTTAATTGTTATTTGACGATGATTTTGGTAACCTTGACCTCAGCGCCGTTGGTGAGTTTGAGGAGATACACGCCCGAATCGAGGCGGGTGTTGAGGGTGAAGTCCTTCTCGCTCTCACCAGAGAGGACGGTCTGTCCCAGACTGTTCAGGATGGCATAGCCTGTCAGGTTATGGATGCCTTGGATGCGGATCTGGCCGTCGGTGGGGTTGGGATAGATGGTGATGCCGCCCAGGCTTTGCTCGCTCACGTTGACGTCGCGGATATCGACGAACACGTGGGCTGTTGCGGTGTTGCCCTCGCCGTCGGTGACGGTGACGGTGTATTCGGTGGGCAGTGCGGGTGTGGCGACCGGGGTGGCGATATGGGCATCGTCGAGGCTCTCGGCAGGCTCCCAGCTGTAGCTGTAGTTGCCGTCGCCTCCCGTCGCGAAGGCTTCCAACTGGCTATGCTCGCCCTCGTTGATGATGGATGGTTCTGCAAAGGCCTCCACCTCCAAGGGGTCGAATCCGACGCCGATGCAGTATATCGCGGCAACCCATCCGGCCTCGTTCACCGATCCGTCGGAAGTGAAGCGGAAGGTCAAGGCTCCCTCGGCGTTGGTCGCGGTGACCACACCGGGTGTGTTGCTTCCGCTGTAGTGGCCGATCTCAGGGGCGTTGGTACTGCTGCCATCATGGATGTACAGGTGGTCCCATCCGTTTTCTGTCTGGAAAAACGAGAACGCTGCTTCAAGGATGCCGTCGGGGGTCTCGGGCAGGAAGGTCATGACATAGCTTTTGTTGTTGCCATAGTTGCTGTTGGGACCGCCATCGTCGAAGAACAAGCCGTTGCAGGTAGTGATGGTGCCGTTTTGCATGTTATAGGCCTCGCTTACGTTGATGTAGTTGTGTTTGGTCACGGTCTCGCTATCACCGTTGGCGTTGGTGACGGTCAGGGTGACATCGTAATGGCCGACGTTGGTGTAGGTGATGCCTGTGGGGTTCTGGGCAGTGGAAGTGGTGGGTGAGCCGCCCTCGAAGGTCCATTCCCAGCTGACGAGGTTGGCGCCCCAGGTCTGGTCGGTGAAGTTGACAGTGCCACCCAGTGCCACGTCGGTGGTGCTGGCGGTGAAGTCGGGCATGATGCCCTCGCCTTGCTCAAGCTGCACGTTGAGGACAACCGTCTCGCCGTCGGCCACGGTGACGGTCTCCTGTTTGGGATAATAGCCATTGGCAGTAAAGGTCAGCGTGTAGGTGCCGCCTTTGATGGGACGGTGGTAGTCGCCCGCGGGAAGGTGGCTGCTCACATTTGAGAAGTTGTCGTCATGGCCGGTGATGGTGATGTTGGCTTCAAGCGGTGCTCCGGTGGCTTGGTCGGTGACGGTGCCGTGAATGCCGTAGAGGCACTGGTTCATGAAGGCGAAAATGGAGTTCTTGTTGATGTTCCAGAAATTAGGGAGCTGGCTGCCGCTTGGGAGTTTGGTGTTGGAGCATTCGATGGTCAGCTCGCGGCATTGGGCGTAGCCGTTCATATAGTCCTGGCGGCCACCGCCGATGGTGTACCATTGTGCGCCATTGGTGATGCCGTTGTTGTAGTCGGTCATGTAGTTGGGATTGACCTGGTGGGTGAGGTCAGCGTACTCATGGCTGATGAGTTGGTACCAAGCGTCGTCGGCATGGAGCGTGTAGGTGTTGTCCCAGGGATAGTTCATCACCTCAGCGCCGCCGTGGTAGTTGGCACCCATCACAAAGGGGTAGTCCTCGGCGAATTGCATGAACCAAAGGGTTTCTTGCTGGTATTGTTCTCCGTCGGGGTGCGCGCTGCCGTGGGGGTCGGCATAGTTACGGTTCATATCGACGCCGTTGGCGTTGTAGCGGGTGGCGCCGTTCACGTTGTTGTTGCCTCCGTGGTAGGTGCCGTCGGGGTTGGCGTTGGGACCGATGAAGAGGTCGATGTTGTTCATGACCGTTTGCACTTCAGGCTCATCGGGGTTCTCCAGCAGGTAGTCGATGAGGCGGAGCATCAGGATCCAGCCTGTGGTCTCGTCGCCATGGATGGTGGAGGTGTAGAGGAATTTGGGTTTGCCGTCGCCGGTGCCGTTGTTGAGGTGGGCGATCAGGATCTTGCGGCCACTCGGCAGGGTGCCGAGCTCGATGATCTCGCAGCGGTCGGGATGGTCGGTGGCGAACTGGAACATCATGTCCTCGTAGGCTTGGTAGGTGGGGTAGCTGTCCCAGTCGTATTCGGCGCGGTTGCTGCCGTCCCACATGGCCACCTTCTCAAGCATGGAAGGAGGGGTCATCAGCGTAGGCTGGTATCCTGCTTTGAGCAGGTTATCGTATTGCTTGACGTTGGCATAGCAGATGGCCGTAAGGCCGTTGACTTGGTCCACGGAACAAAGTCTGTTGATGTTTAAAAGATCATCTGTTTGTTGGAAGTCCAGGCTGAAATAGTACTCGCCTCTTTCTCTCATCATGGAGTTGAGGTCTTTCTGGGCGGTCAGGTTTAAACCTGCCAAAGCTAAAACTAAAAGTAATAAAAGTTTTTTCATTTTGTTTATTTAACTTTATGATATTATATTGTTCTTGTGTTTTATAGATTCATGATTTCAGGAAGCGCGTTCTTGATGTCTTCTTCCACGGTGGGATTGACAGGGACGAGGGGGAGTCGCAGCACGTTTTTGCAGAGCCCCATCTGGCTCATGAGGCATTTGATGCCCGCGGGGTTGCCGTCGGCGAAGATGAGTTGGTTCATGCGGAGCATGGCGTAGTGGAGTCGGAGGGCCTCTGTGTCGCAACCGTCTTTCATGGCGCGTATCATGGCGGTGAAGGGTTTGGTGTAGGCGTTGGCCGCTACGGAGATGACACCTTTTGCGCCGAGGGCCATCAGGGGTTGGGTGATGCCGTCGTCGCCCGAGAGCACGTCGAAGTCGGCGGGCTTGTCGCGGAGGATCTCCATGATCTGCATGAGATTGCCCGAAGCTTCCTTCACGGCGACGATGTTGGGGTGTTGGGCCAAGGCCACGCAAGTGGCGGCTTGGAGGTTCACTCCGACTCGGCCCGGCACGTTGTAGAGGATGACGGGGACGGGACTGGCGTCGGCGATGGCCTCGAAGTGGGCCTTCATGCCGCGCTGGTTGGGCTTGTTATAATAAGGGACCACCGACAGAATGCCGTCGATGCCCGTGAAGTCCTGCTGGCGGATCTGGTCGATGACCGCCTGGGTGTTGTTGCCGCCCATGCCGAGCAGGACGGGAAGTCGATGACGATTGGCTTTCAGAATGGTCTCGACCACAAGCCTTTTTTCGTTAGGGGTGAGGGTGGGGGCTTCGGAAGTGGTTCCGAGCGCCACCAAAAAGTCGGCGCCGTTCTCAATGACATGGTTGACGATGTGTTCCAACGAAACGGTGTCAACGGTATAGTCTTCGTTGAAAGGAGTGATGAGCGCGATGCCGGTTCCAGTGAATTTATTCATAGTTTGCAGTTTGCAGTTATCAGTTATCAGTTTTTCCTGAGAGGGCGAGAAGGTAGTCGTATAGTATCTTGATGTTTGCAGTGGGGTCGGATTGGCTTCCGTTGTCGAGGATGAGGTCGTAGATGCCGTAGTGCTCGCTTTTTTGGAAGCTCACCCGGAAGCTCGCGTTGGGGAGGGTGGACAGGTAATCTCCAATGTCGATGTGCTTGTTGGCCATGTTGATAAGCAGGTGGGTCATGGGGAGTTTGCGTACTTCTTCCTGCTTTTCGTCGGTCAGCACCTTCATGAATCCGAAGTCCTGGGTGGTCACCTCGCAGTACTGGTCGCTGAGAAGAATGTCGTCGGATGCCTTCTCGCTGATGATGATGAACCGCGTACGGGTGATGCCGAACACCGACTTCACATGGTCCTCGATAAGCTTGATGTTCTGCTTGTCGATATCCTCAATGATGAGGATCATCGACGAAAGCCGGTCAAAATCGGGCAGCTTGCCGCCGGTCTTCTCCGCAATGAATTGCTGGATGGAACGGTTAAGAATCTTGTATTTGATCTTTTCGAACATGGATTCGGGGTGTCTGTCTTAATTATATAAGGTGTCAAACAATTAATTCGGCAAAAATAACGAATTCCTTGTATTTAATATTATTTTTGCCGAAAAATTTGGTCATGATTATTACGGTTTTAGGAAGTGGTACTTCGCAAGGTGTTCCGGTAATTGGATGTCAATGTCCTGTGTGTCAGTCAACTGATCCGCGCGACAAGCGGACGAGGACCTCCATTTTGGTGCAAACAGAACAGGTGACGGTGGCCATCGACGCTGGTCCTGACTTCCGCCAGCAGATGTTGCGCGAGGGAGTGACCCATCTCGACGCCGTGTTCATCACTCACGAGCATAAGGACCATATTGGTGGGTTGGACGATGTGCGCCCCTTCATTTTCAAGCAGGGCAATAAGCCCATGCCCCTCTTTGTGGATAAAACGGCCCTGCCCGAAATCAAACGCGAGTTTTCGTATGCCTTCAAGGAGCATCTTTATCCAGGGGCTCCCACCTACGAAGTGCATCTTATCGACGAGACCCCGTTCGATTTCGGCGACCTTCATGTGGAGCCCATCAAGCTGAAACACTACACCCTCACCTGTTACGCCTTCCGTTTCGGGCGGTTCGCCTACGTCACCGACCTGAGCGAGATTTCCAAAAAGGCCATGGAGAAACTGCGTGGGGTGGAATATCTCATCATCGAGGCCTTGGGGCCTCATAAGCATTACTCCCACATCTGTCTCGACGAGGCGGTGGAGATTGCCACCCGTCTGGGCGTGAAAAAGGCCTGGTTTACGCATTGCAGCCACAGCATGGGCAGGAAAATCGACGTGGATGCCACCCTTCCGGAGCACCTCAGGCTCGCTTACGACGGATTGCGCTTCGAAGTATGAGGTATTCGTTCAGAATGAGGTTTTTATAGATTTTTATTCTTGTTATAAGTATTTCTATAAAAGCAAATAAAAAATATTTTATAAATATAACGAAAAAATTGCTTTTATTATCGAAATTAATTCTTATTTTTGTGTCGTTAATTCAAATGGCACAATATGGAAACTACCCTTAACATTCATCTTGGGAGCTTGGTCAAACAGGAGCTCTTGAAACAGGATAAAAGCGTTTTTTGGCTCTCCGAAGCCATCAAAGTGGAACGAAGTGGCATCTATAAGCTGTTCCGGAGAAAAAACATTTCAATGCAGCTTTTGCTAAAAATAAGTATTGCTCTCAACCACGACTTCTTTGAGGATATCTCTGAGGCATTGAAAAACAGTAAGTTAGAATCGGAATCTATAGAGTCCTCTGATTCAGAAGATTTATTACAATAAAAATGTTTTTATAGATTCAGTTCATTTGTATCTCGACCGACTGGATGCTGCAGTGATGCCCCTTCCAGTCATTTTTTTGAGCGCTTGCAACATTCTTTGTGTTTTGTCGTTATCAATTCAGTATCAATCAAACGTATTTTCATGGACAAAACCACCATTCTCTGGGCTGACGACGAGATAGATTTGCTGAAGCCCCATATCATGTTCCTTGAGCAGAAGGGATATGAAGTGATTACCGCCAACAGTGGCTCCGACGCCATCGACCTGGTTCACGACCGCCATTTCGACATCGTGTTCCTCGACGAGCAAATGCCCGGCATCAGTGGCATCGAGGCCCTCGAAGTCATCAAGCGCGACTACCCCAACCTCCCCGTCGTGATGATTACCAAAAGCGAGGAGGAACGCATCATGGAGGACGCCATCGGGTCCAACATCGCCGACTACCTGATTAAACCGGTCAACCCCAACCAGATCCTCCTTTCGCTCAAACGTAACCTCGAGAACCGCAAGCTCCGCGACGAGAAGTCCTCCATGGGCTACCAACAGGAATTCCGCAAGATCTCCATGGATATCAACAACAACCTCGGATTCGCCGAATGGGTAGAGGTCTTTAAAAACCTGGTACGCTGGGAACTCGAACTGCAAAAGTCAACGGATGAAGGCATCAAACAGATCCTCGCCGACCAAAAACAAGAGGCTGACACCATCTTCACCCGCTTTGTCGAACGCAACTATATCGATTGGATTCAAGGACGCGCCGACAAGCCCGTGATGTCGCACACCCTCGTGCGCGATAAACTGATCCCGCTTATCGACGACTCCGACAAGCCCATCTTTTTCATCGTCATCGACAACCTTCGCTACGACCAGTGGAAGTCCATCCTGCCCATCATCGAGAACTATTTCAGGGTAGAGTCGGACGATGCCTACTACAGCATTCTCCCCACCACCACCCAATATGCCCGCAACGCCCTCTTTGCCGGCTTGATGCCGCTCGAGATCCGCCGCCGCTATCCCAAATGGTGGGTCGATGAAGAAGACGAAGGCACCAAGAACCAGTTCGAGGGTGAGCTGTTCGGCGAACAACTCAAACGCTTCGGCAAAAACATCAAGTACTCTTATAATAAGGTGCTGAACCTCCAGGCAGGAAAGAAACTCTACGAGCAAATGCCCAACCTCATGCAGAACAAAGTCAATGCGATTGTCTATAACTTCGTTGATATGCTGTCGCACGCCCGCACCGAGATGGAGATCATCCGCGAGTTGGCTGAAGATGAGCAAGCCTACCGCTCCCTTATGTACTCGTGGTTCGAGCATTCAAGCCTTCTCGACATGATGCGCTTCATCGCCGAGAAACATTGCGACATGATCATCACGACCGACCACGGCTCTACCTACGTGAAAAATCCCGTCAAGATTCTCGGCGACCGCGAAGTGAACACCAACCTGCGTTATAAATATGGCAAAAACCTGAAATACAATCCTAAAGAAGTGTTTGAGGTGAAGGATCCTGAAAAGATCTTCCTGCCTAAAGTCAACCTGAGCACCACCTACGTGTTCTCGGGCGCGGGCGATTTCTTCGCATACCCCAACAACTATAATTATTATGTGAGCTACTACCGCAACACTTTCCAACATGGAGGCATTTCCATGAATGAGATCCTGATTCCCGTGGCCCACCTGAAAGCGAAGTGAGATGAAGGCCGAAAAGACTTTTGAGATTCATTCCCTTGATGAACTCGCCCAAGTGTCGGATTATTTGATGTCCCTCCGCGATCAGTCCGACCTCATCGCTTTCTACGGAGCGATGGGGGCGGGCAAGACCACCTTGATTAAAGATCTTTGCCACCGGATGGAAGTCACCGACGAGGTCAACAGCCCCACCTTCGCCATCGTCAACGAATATTCCACTGTGGAAGGGGAGCCTGTCTATCATTTTGATTTTTATAGGATTAAAAAACTGGAGGAAGTCTTCGACATCGGCTATGAGAACTATTTCTACAGCGGTCACCTCTGCCTGCTCGAATGGCCGGAGATGATTGAGCCGCTGCTGCCTGAATCCTTCATCAGGGTGGACATCCGTCTGGGCAGTACCGATGACGACCGAATCATAACCGTGTCGATGCGATGAGACTCGAGGATTTGAAGAAGGAGCTGGCAAAGGCTTCCAAGGTGTTCGTCCTTACCGACGAACAGGTGGCTGGCTTTTGGCTGCCTGAGTTGAAACATGCTCTGGACATCAACGGCGCGGTGGAGATTGTGCTTGAGCCGGGGGAAAGCAATAAAGACCTCAACAGTGCCATGCGTGTGTGGGACACCCTTCACCAGTTCCATGCCGACCGGGGCGCCATCTTGGTGAACTTCGGGGGCGGCATGGTCACCGACTTGGGGGGCTTTGCCGCTTCAACCTATCTCCGTGGCATCCGTTTCGTGAACGTGCCCACCACCTTGCTTGCCATGGTGGATGCTTCCATCGGCGGAAAGAACGGCATCAACCTGGAATCCGTCAAAAACCAAATTGGGACCTTTGCGGAACCCATGGATGTGTTTGTCAACCCGGTGTATCTCAGTACTTTGGAGGATAGGGAACTGCTGTCAGGACTTGCCGAGATGCTGAAATACGGTTACATCGTTGACCCCAACTTGTTGAAAGTCAATACCAGCAACTACGAACAGTACCTTCTTCAGGCGGGGCGCATCAAAAAAGAGATTGTCGAGCAGGACTATCACGAGCAAGGGCTTCGCAAGGTGCTGAACTTCGGTCATACTTTCGGCCATGCCATCGAGGGTTTCACCTTGAGTAAGGGAGACCCGTTGACGCACGGCGAGTCGGTAGCCATCGGGATGTGGTGCGCCATGAGGGTTTCCGTCGAGTTGTGCGGACTTAGACAAGAGGTGCTGCTCGACTATGAGCCGAAGCTGCAGATGCTACTTGCGAAGGCGGGCTTCGCATTCACGGAGGATGATGTCAAGGCCATCCTTCCTTATCTCGATGACGACAAAAAACGCCATGGAGGCCAAGGCCGTTTTGTGCTGCTCAAAGACATCGCACAACCGCGCTACGACCAAGCGGTTCCCAAAAATTTGGTGGAGCAGGCACTTGTGGAAGTCGCAAGAATCATCTCTTGAGGAACGGTCATGAAGGATTTGTATGGATCGGTGACATTGCCCGCGAGCAAAAGCGAGAGCAACCGTGCCCTGATGGTGGCCGCTTACGGCGGGTTCCATCCCACGATTGACAATCTCTCCGACGCCCATGACACCTTGCTGCTTCAGGCATTGCTGGCCAGAATCGAGTCGCATGAGGGGGAGGAGCTGTTGGAATTGGACTGTGAGGATGCCGGAACGGCGGCCCGTTTTCTGCTTACTTTCGTGGCGGCAAGGCCCGGGACGTGGCGGCTGACGGGTACGGAACGGATGTGCCAACGTCCTATGCAAGCTTTGGTGGACGCCTTGCGCACACTTGGAGCGGACATCATTTGCGAGCGGAGGGAAGGTTTTCTTCCCATGAGGGTGAAAGGGAAGCCGTTGAAGGGCGGAGCTTTGACCATCGATGGCTCGCGGAGCAGCCAGTTCGTGTCCTCGCTGATGTTGGCCGCCCCGATGTGGCAGGAGGGACTGGAGCTGCATTATCAAGGGGAGGTGGTGTCACAACCCTATATTCATCTGACCGTCGAGGTGATGCGGCATTTTGGAGCCAAGGTGGCCGCCACAGCCCATGGGGTCAAGGTGTCCCCATCGCCCTATACTCCTGCACTTTTTAAGGTGGGCGGCGACTGGACCTCTGCCTCCTATTGGTATGAGATGGCTTCCATCAGCCATAGAAGTGAGCTAGTGCTGAACGGTTTGGACTGGGATAGTCCTCAAGGCGACAAGATGGCGAGGGACTACTTTGCCTTAATGGGCGTCGCCTCGCAACGCCTTGAGCACGGGGTGAGACTCGTGAAAAAAGAAGGCGTCCGCGCCAATACCGCGCAGGCACCCTTAGTGTTCGATTTCACCCATTGTCCCGACCTTTTCCCCGCGGTGTTTGTCGCCTGTGTGGCCAATAACTGTCCTTCCTTGTGCGGTGGCGTCCAAAACTTGGTCTGGAAAGAGTCAAATAGGGTAGATGCTATATTGGCTGAATTGTCGAAATGCTACACCTTATTATATAATAGGACATCAGATAAAGTAGAATTGATTCAATCATGTATATATTTAGATAAAATAAATGATAACGAAGTGATTTTTAACACTTTTTCTGATCATCGCATCGCATTGGCCTTGTCAGCGCTTGCCTTGGAGTTTGGGAAAGTACGGTTCGACCAACCTCAAGTTGTAAAGAAGTCATATCCAAATTATTGGAATGATTTTCAATTAATTACGGAATGTAATATCCTCATTTAGCGTTAAACTAACAATTTTTATAGTTAAATTTTTTAAAATGTGTCGAAGGTAAAGACAAATTGTGTATTTTTGCCAAATTTTTCAAAAAAACCAGTATGACGACCATCGACCTTTTCGTTCCCTGTGCTATCGACCAGTTTTATCCTCAAACGGCATTTAATACTGTGAAGGTTTTGGAGAAGGCAGGGGTAGAGGTTAGTTACAATGCCGACCAGACCTGTTGTGGTCGTTTCGCCTTCAATGCCGGCTTCGTTGAAGAATCCAAGTCGATGGGAGAGAAGTTTCTTTCCGATTTCTGTCATGACCACCCCGTGGTGGCTCCCTCGGCAGCTTGTGTCGCATTCATCAAGAGACGTTATTCCGAATTGTTCTTCAATACTGCCAATCATCTGAATTTTAAGAGATTGGAAAAGAATGTTTATGAACTCACAGATTTCTTGGTGAATGTGTTGCATTATGATGACTTTGGGGCGGAGTTCCCGCACAAGGTGACTTTTCACGACAGCTGCAATGCCTTGCGAGGCTTGGGCCTTGGCAAGGAAGCGCGCCAGCTCCTCTCCAAGGTAAAAGGTTTGGAGTTGGTTGAGATGAAGCAAACCGATGTATGTTGTGGCGGCGAGTTTACTTTTGCCTTGAACAACGAGAAGGTCGCGGTTGACATGGCGGCCCGAAAGGTGAGGAACGCCATGAATACTGGTGCGGAGTACATTGTGTCCACCGATATGTCGTGCCTGATGCACCAACGTTCCTATATTGAAGCGAACGGCTTGCCTATCAAAGTGATTCATATCGCGGACATCTTGGCCACGGGTTGTTAAATTAAAAAGTAAAGAGCATGAATGAAGTTTACATCCACGAGAGCAGCTATGTTGATGACAATGTGACCATCGGTAAGGGTACCAAGATTTGGCACTTCTGTCATGTCCAGTCGGGTGCCGTCATTGGCGAGAATTGTTCGTTGGGACAGAACGTCAATGTGGGTTGCAATGTGAGGATTGGCAATGGTGTCAGGATTCAGAACAACGTTTCCATTTATGAAGGCGTTGAAATCGAGGATCATGTGTTTTGCGGGCCGAGTTGCGTGTTCACCAATGTCACGACACCCCGTGCGCATTTCCCCGTACATGGCCATTATGCCAAGACCCGCATTTGCGAAGGCGCTTCGTTGGGGGCAAATTGCACGGTGGTGTGCGGCCATACGGTGGGCAAGAGTGCCCTCATCGCCGCCGGTGCCGTGGTGACCAAAGACGTGGAGCCATTCGCTTTGATGGCAGGTGTGCCTGCAAGGCGCATTGGCTGGGTTTGCGAGTGCGGCAAGCGCCTCGATGATTCACTGGCCTGTTCCTGTGGCCGCCATTATCAGTTGAAAGACGGTCATCTAACTCCTGTCTTCTAACTTCTAACTTCTATAAATTATGAATTTCAGAGATTTAAAACAGCAATATAACGTTCTTAAAGACGAAATGGACCAGGCAATCATGGAGGTGGTCTCTTCGAGTGCCTTTGTGATGGGTCCGAAAATCAAAGAGATGGAGGCGTCTTTTGCCGAGTATGTGGGTGCCAAGCATTGCATTGCTTGCAACAGTGGTACCGATGCCCTGTTGCTCGCCTTGAAAGCTTTTAGGGTTAATCCTGGTGATGCCGTATTCGTGCCGAGTTTTACTTTCTTTGCCTCCGCAGAGGTGATTGCCATGCAAGGTGCCACGCCGGTGTTTGTCGATGTCGATCCCGTGACGTTCAACATGGATGTGGCTGATTTGGAAAGAAAAATAGACCAGACGATTCGAAAGGGGAAGTTGACCCCCAAGGTGATCATCGCCGTGGATCTTTTCGGGCTTCCCGCCGACTTCAAGGCCATCCGTCACTTGGCCGAGAAATATGGCCTCTTTGTCCTCGAGGACGGTGCGCAAGGTTTTGGTGGCCGCATCGGGCAGCAAAAGGCTTGCACTTTCGGACACATCAGCACTACTTCGTTCTTCCCGGCCAAACCGGTGGGATGCTACGGCGACGGTGGTGCGGTGTTCACTGACTATGACGATTTTGCGGACATGATAGAGTCGCTCCATATCCATGGAAAAGGCAGTGACCGCTACGACAACGTGCGCATTGGCATGAACTCCCGTCTCGACAGCATTCAGGCAGCGGTGTTGCTGGTGAAGCTGAAGGCCTTCAAAGAGTACGAGTTGACCGATGTCAATAAGGTTGCCGACCGCTATACCCAACTGCTGCACGATGTGGTGCAGACCCCGATGGTGCCGGAGGGCTTCTATTCCAGTTGGGCGCAATACACCATCCAGCTTCCCGACAAGGAGACCAGAGCCAAGGTCCAAGCCGACCTGAAGGCTTCAGACATCCCCACAGCCATCTATTATCCCATTCCGATGCACCGCCAGACCGCCTTCGACTACCTGAATGTCGAAGAGAACCTCTGTCCTGTCTCCGATGCACTCGCCGATAAGGTGTTGTCGCTTCCTATTCATCCCTATCTCACCACCGCCGATCAAGATCTTATCTGTGAAACCCTAAAGAAATCCCTTAATAACTAACAACTCCCAACTGTTAACTATTAACTGATAACTGCCCATGTCCTTCCTGAAAGACCTGACATATCGCGAAGACTATGAAACCGCCATCGCATACTTGGCAGCCCAGGAGACACGCCATGCCCCCAAGTTGGATTTGGTGAACGCCCCTTTGGAGTTACAGGAGCTGATGGAGATGGCTTACATGCCGCGAGGGGAGGAGCGTTCGAAATGGCTGAACGATTTCGTGAAACGTTGCTGGGCAGTGCCTGATGGGGAGGCGGAGGTGTTGCTGGCCGAGGACCATCTGAACGCCATTCGTTATGTGAACCGTTATCTTCGGAGTGCGAACCAAAAGCTGAAACAAGATGGTTATCTGGCGGTTTCGTTTGACACCGCTGCCAAACGACGCACCCAGTTTTTCAGCAAATATCCCAAGTTTCTCGCAGCTTTTCTTTATTTCTTTGACTTTCTTTGGCATCGTGTCTGTCCCAAATTGTGGCTGACACGACGCTTCTATTATTTTTGCACGAGGAAAGTCAGGAAAGTGTTCCCCCGTCCCGAAATCCTTGGCCGGCTTTATTATTGTGGTTTCGATGTGGTGTCGGAGCAATACATCCACGACCGCTATTGTGTTATTGCCCAGAAACGCCGCGAACCCAATCCTACCCATCATAACTACGGCATCATCGTCAAACTAAGCCGCATCGGAAAAGACGGCAAAAAGTTTTTGGTTTATAAATTCCGAACCATGTACGCCTATTCCGAGTACTTGCAGACCTACGTTTACGAGAATAACAATCTGCAAAAAGGAGGTAAGTTCGACGACGACTACCGTATCACGGTTTGGGGCAAGATGTTGCGCAAGTTGTGGATCGATGAGCTGCCCATGTTCTTCAACATGCTCAAGGGCCAAATGAAACTGGTGGGAGTCCGTCCTTTGAGTGAGCAGTATTTTAACCTATACAGCCCTGAAATTCAGGAGCTACGTATAAAAACCAAGCCCGGAATGTTGCCTCCTTTCTATGCTGACATGCCGGAAACCATCGACGAAATTCAAGAGAGTGAGCGTCGCTATTGCGAGGCCTATTTGGAACATCCCTTGCGTACCGACTGGAAGTATTTTTGGAGGATTATGAAGAAGATTCTCATTGAAAGAAAACGTTCCAAATAATTTCCGCAAAAAACCTTGTTTATAATTCTTTTTTTATTAGTTTTGCAGGTTATACGTAATAGCGCCATCATGGCTATCTGTTGCTATTCAGGCCTGTTTTTAGTTGTTTTTAAATCGTTAAGAACCAATGGTTTAAAAAGAATTAATGGGACTGAAAAGGCGAAGCTGTGGAAAGAGGCGACCTAAGAAATATCCAATGAGTCAACCCAACGAAGAACAATGGACCACGGTCATTAAGCCTCGTAACAAGTTGTTCGAGGTCAATTTGAAGGAGCTGTGGGATTACAGGGATTTGATTTCCCTTTTTATCAAACGCAATATCATCACCCAATACAAGCAGACGATTTTAGGGCCTTTGTGGTTCGTGGTGCAGCCTGCCTTGACGGTCATCATGTACATGATCGTGTTCGGCGGCATCGCCGGTATCCCTACCGACGGAGTTCCCAGGCCCTTGTTCTATCTGGCTGGTACCTGCATGTGGGCTTATTTTTCCGACTGTTTGACGAAGACTTCTAACACCTTTGTGACCAATTCAAGTATTTTTGGCAAGGTGTATTTCCCAAGGCTGTCGATGCCCATCGCCGATGTGTTGTCAAACTTGTTGCGATTCGGTATCCAGTTCGGGTTCTTCATGCTCATCTATGCCATCTATGCCCTCGTCGGCGATTCGGCGGCGCATTTCAACTGGTACGCCCTGCTGTTTCCGGTGCTGGTGCTGATGTTGGCGGGTTTGGCTTTGGGATTTGGTATCCTGATTTCTTCGATGACCACCAAATACCGTGATTTACAAGTCCTTTTCTCCTTTGTTGTGCAGTTGTGGATGTACGCTACGCCAATCGTTTATCCTTTGTCGCAGACCAAGGGCACGTATTGGGCGGGCATTCCCGTGCATAAGCTGATGTGTCTCAACCCGGTGACCCCTGTCATCGAGACCTTCAAATACGGTTTCTTGGGCGCTGGCGAGTTTGTCGGCTGGCGTTGGCTGATTTACAGTTTCGTTTTCATGATTGTGCTGCTGGGCTTTGGCGTCGTGGTGTTCAACAAGGTGCAGAAGAGTTTCATGGATACAGTTTAATAGAAGAAAGAAGATAGAAGTAAGAATATGTCAACGGCACTGATTACAGGCATAACGGGTCAAGACGGTAGCTATCTGTCTGAATTCCTGTTGAATAAAGGATATGAGGTTCATGGCATTATCCGCCGCTCGTCGGTGGACTATAGGGAACGCATTGAGCATTTGGAAGGCCATCCTCATTTTCATCTTCATTACGGAGATTTGGGGGATTCATTGGGTATTGTCCAGGTAATCAACAAGGTTAAACCTGACGAAATCTATAATTTGGCGGCCCAAAGTCATGTCCAGGTGAGCTTCGACTCTCCGGAATACACCGCCAATGTAGATGCCACGGGTGTACTGCGTATCTTGGAGGCCGTGCGCCAATGCGGACTCGAAAAGACCTGCCGTATCTATCAGGCAAGTACTTCAGAGTTGTATGGTAGGGTGGAGGCTGTTCCTCAGGACGAAGAGACCCCGTTTCATCCTTATAGTCCGTATGCGGTGGCCAAGTTGTATGGCTATTGGATCATCAAGGAGTATCGGGATGCATACAAGATGTTTTGTTGCAACGGCATCCTCTTCAACCATGAGAGCGAGCGACGAGGCGAGACCTTCGTGACACGCAAAATCACCTTGGCCGCGGCCCGTATCGCACAAGGAAAACAGGACAAACTGTATCTCGGCAACCTTTCCAGTCTTCGCGACTGGGGATACGCCAAGGACTATGTGGAGTGTATGTGGCTCATGCTGCAGCAGGAAAAACCTGATGATTATGTGGTTGCGACAGGTGAACAACATAGTGTACGTGAGTTTTGCCAGTTGGCGTTTCGTGAAGCAGGCATCGAACTGGAATTCAAGGGTGAGGGTGTGGATGAGAAAGGTGTTGACAAGGCAACAGGAAGGGTGCTTGTCGAGGTAAGCCCCGATTTTTATCGTCCTACAGATGTGGTCAACCTATTGGGTGATCCGACCAAAGCCAAGACCAAGTTAGGTTGGAATCCGTCAAAAACCTCTTTTGCCCAGCTGGTGAAGCTGATGGTGCAATCTGACATGCGCAAGGTGGCCGCCGATGGCGCCGCCGCACGAGTCAGGATGAATTTGGAAGAATACCTCGAAAAAGGTGTCGTTAAATAACGAACACGGATTTCACGAATTTCACGAATTTCACGAATAAGTACTTTGCTATGATTGTTTATGCGCAAGAGAGTTATAATATAGTTGGTGCTGCTTTTGAGGTTTATAATAAGATGGGACATGGTTTTTTGGAAGCGGTTTATCAAGAGTGTCTTGAATTGGAATTTAAAAAGCGTGGTATCCCTTACGAACGAGAAAAAGATATAAAGATTTATTATGATGGTCATGAACTGAAACAGTCTTATAGGGCTGATTTTGTTTGTTATGATAAAATAATTGTTGAGTTGAAAGCTGTTTCTGCTTTAAATGATGCACATCATGCTCAGATTTACAATTATTTACACGCTACAAATATGAAGTTAGGCATCTTATTGAATTTTGGTTGTTCTGATAGTCTCGAAAAAGATAGAATAGTGTTATAACGATTAGAAGATAAACTAATACGAATTTCATGATTATTCGTGTGATTCGTGTAATTCGTGTTCAAAATAAAACAATGGAATTAGATGCTAAAATATATGTGGCCGGTCATCGCGGCATGGTGGGAAGTGCCATTGTCCGCGAGCTGAAACGGCAGGGTTATACCAATATTGTGGTAAGGACCCATGCAGAGTTGGATCTGTGCCGCCAGGATCAAGTGGAGGCATTCTTCGCCGAAGAAAAGCCTGAATACGTGTTTTTGGCAGCTGCCAAGGTGGGTGGCATTATGGCCAACCAAAGCGCCTTGGCGGATTTCATGTACGACAACATGATTTTGGAGATGAATGTGATTCATTCCGCATGGAAGAACGATTGCAAGAAGCTGGAATTCTTAGGGTCAAGCTGCATTTATCCCCGTCTGGCGCCACAACCTATGCCCGAAAATTGCCTGCTGACATCCGAGTTGGAAAAGACCAACGAGGCTTACGCCTTGGCGAAAATCAGCGGCTTGAAATACTGTGAATATCTGAACCGCCAATATGGCACCGACTATATCAGTGTGATGCCCACTAACTTATACGGTCCCAACGACAATTATCATCCCGAGCACAGCCATGTGTTGCCGGCTTTGATCCGTCGTTTCCACGAAGCAAAAGAGGCTGGTCTAAAAGAGGTGATTTGCTGGGGCGACGGTTCCCCGTTGCGGGAATTTCTTTATGTCGATGACCTGGCCAATCTCTGTGTGTTTTTGATGAACCACTATAGCGGTAATGAGACCGTGAATGCCGGAACGGGCAAGGAGATTACCATCAAAGCGCTCTCCGAGATGGTGGCGAGGATTGTCGGCTATCAAGGTGAAATCAAGTGGGATACCACCAAACCCAACGGCACGCCCCGCAAGTTACTGGATGTGAGCAAAGCCGCCAAGATGGGCTGGACCTACAAGACGGAATTGGAGGACGGAATCAAAATGGCGTACGAGGATTTCTTGCACAATGAGATGAGGGCGGAGAGATGAGCCATTTATTGATAATGAATAATGATATTTCGGTAAAAAAATTATTCTTTGATCCCCGCCAAAGGGTGGTGGATAAGTTTGCTTTTCCTTCCAATGAGCCCGAAATGACGGAGTTCGAATCTGCTTTTTTGTGCGGGCTGATCCGGGAAAAGAAGCCAAAGAAAATTGTTGAGTTTGGTATCGCGGCTGGTGGTACGACTGCCATTATGCTGGAGTGTCTTTCCTTACTTGGCATGAATGAAACAACCTCATTGTTTTCCATTGATTGTTGTGAGTTGTTCTATCGTGGAAATGGTGAAAAATCCGGGTATTTGGCGGAAGAATATAAAAAAAACACTGGGTGGAAAGGGAATCATAAGGTTTTTCTAGGGAAATACTATCCACAGGTTTGGGAGGAAATAGGGAACGACATTGATTTTGTCGTACTTGACACCGTCCACCGTTTACCAGGTGAGTTTTTGGATTATCTGGCAATTTTTACATGTTTAACACCTCATGCGTGTGTGGTCCTGCATGACATCAACCTTAATCATATAGATGGTCATGAATCTTACGCAACACAATTATTGATGGATACTGTAGTTGCAGACAAATATTTGCAAAAAGATGCCAGCAGGGAATATGGTTTCCCTAATATAGGGGCTTTTGAAATCAATGAGAATTCGATGAAATACATATCTGATGTTTTTCATGCCCTGAATATCACATGGAATTATCTTCCTGAGAAGCCGGTGTATGAACTATATCTTCAATTGTATGCCCAAAACTATAATCCAGAGTTTGTGAGGTATGCTGAAGTCGCTTATGAGTTACAGTCTCACACACTTTTGAATAAACATAATGCAAATGCGATGCCTGAAACATGGCGTTTAAGCTCTTCTTATAAAATAGGTCGTATGATTACCTATCTGCCTAGGAAAATTAAGAGTTTGCTGGTGAGAAAGTAATTGATATATGTATGCCGACGGCTATAAAATTCGATAATATCAGTAAACAATACCGTTTGGGCTTGGTGTCAACCAAGACGTTAAGCCACGATTTGAATAGGTGGTGGCAAACAGTTGTGTTGCAAAAAGAAGACCCTTATCTGAAGATTGGATCAGAAAACGATCGTTCCAGGACTGCTGACAGCGAATATGTTTGGGCTTTAAAGGATATCAGCTTCGATGTGGAACAGGGCGATGTGGTTGGTGTCATAGGCAAAAACGGTGCTGGTAAAAGCACTTTATTAAAGCTTCTTTCCCGTGTTACAGGTCCTACCACGGGGACGATTAAAGCAAAGGGACGCATTGGCTCTCTATTGGAGGTGGGTACAGGATTTCATCAAGAAATGACAGGGAGGGAGAACATCTTCATGAATGGTGCTATTTTGGGTATGTCAAAAACTGAGATAGCCCGTAAATTGGATGAAATTGTTGATTTTTCGGGTTGTGAAAGATATATTGATACGCCTGTAAAGAGATACAGCAGTGGCATGATGGTACGGCTCGGTTTCGCCGTCGCCGCTCATCTCGACCCGGAGATTCTCGTTGTGGATGAAGTGCTTGCCGTAGGTGATGCGGAATTTCAGAAAAAGGCCATCGGAAAGATGCACGATGTGAGCCAAGGTGAGGGCCGAACTGTTTTGTTCGTGAGTCACAATATGGCAAGTATCAGGGCCTTGTGCAATCATGGATTGCTTTTAGAAAAAGGGAAGGTAAAATTGTTGGGTGATGTGGATGCTGTGGTGGATAGTTATATGAAACACGATGAAGTAGATGTCAATGGCCAAACTATTTTGGAAAAAGTTCAATGGCATGATAATCGGATTCATTTGGTGTCAATCATGATAAATGGTACT
This sequence comes from uncultured Bacteroidia bacterium, assembly GCA_902783365.1. GTDB lineage: Bacteria > Bacteroidota > Bacteroidia > Bacteroidales > F082 > Limimorpha. Next base: position 46,431 of record CACZQL010000032.1, read on the forward strand.
TCCTCACATGTATCAAAACTGCAAATTGAGAATCGTGTTTTGGAATTAGCGATTGATGGATTCTCAGACGAGCCTATTCGAACCGAAGTGTCCTTGTTGTTCAAGAATGAGGATGATTGTACTTTGGCCTCTTTTTCATACGGAAACACTAAAGATTCCTTGTTGGAATTGTCAGGCGATTTTCATATTGCTGCGAGTATCGAGCTTCCAGAGAAGATGAATTGCGGAAGACTCTATATTGATTTGTATTTTCATCAACCTGAGGTGGCACATCTTGTGAAAGCTCCTAAATGTTGTGTTTTAGAAAGTGAGGGTTTCAGGACTCCCTATGGGCAGGTTGCAACATTTCGTCAATGTGGTTTCATGGAATTGAACGCACTATGAAGATTGTACACATTACCACTTGCGATTATGGCGGAGCTGGACTTGCTGTGCTGCGAATCCATGATTCCCTGCTGCAGCTTGGTATAGATAGCTCTGTTTTGGTGGCTGATAAGCGTACTTCCTTGAGTACTGTTTTCCAAGTAGAGCCCACGGCTACTTTAAATACAAATAAAAAGCCAAGCAATAAGTTGTTAAAAGTCACTAAAAATATCCTCCGTAGAAGGGGTTGGTTTTTAACTAACTTGGAGAAGTACCGTAAAATGTTTAATTCTTTGAAAAAAGCAGATCAAGAAGTATGTTTTACCTTCCCGATTACATCTTATGATTTGGCTGAAGATGAATTAGTTAAGGAAGCTGATGTGATTCATTTGCATTGGGTGGCTGATTTTGTGGATTACCCTACCTTTTTCAAAAAGGTTACTAAACCTATTGTGTGGACTTTTCATGACGAGAATATAGGTTTGGGTGGATTTCATTATCAATGCGCCAAAGATGAGTATTATGATATCTATCAGCCTTTGGAAGATGCGTTTTGTGGCATTAAACGTGAGGCTTTAGCATATTGTCATAATTTATATGTGGTTGCGCTTTCTAACAAGATGAAGGCATTTGTGGATGGTTTAGATTTTTTGAAGCCTCGAAAAAAAACTATCATTCATAATTCAGTGAATCATGAAAGGTTCCGTATCATTGACAAGGCATATTCGAGGGATTTGTTTCATGTTCCTCGAGAGAATCTGGTGTTTTCATTTTGTGCTAATGAAATTGGAGATGAAAGAAAAGGATTAAAAGAACTCATTATGGCACTTGAACTGTTGGGAGATAATAATATTACACTGCTCTGCATAGGTCCTGGTGAACTACCGATTGATCCCTCATTTCATACCATTTGTATTGGGAAAATTGACAATGAGGATGTGTTGGCTGCGTTGTATTCTTGTTCGGATCGTTTTGTGATGCCCTCGTTTCAAGAGGCTTTTGCTCAGACACCCCTTGAAGCTATGGCTTGTGGTGTGCCCGTGATTGTTTTCCCGTGTAGTGGTACAGAAGAATTAATCAATGACGATAATGGCGTAAGATGTAAGGACTTTACAGTTGAAGCCTTATTTTTAGGGATAAAGGAATCTTTGAAAAGACAATATAATAATCATAAGATTAGAAATGATGTGATGAGCCGTTTTGCGCCTCGCTTGATTGCGGAACAGTATCTTCAGGTTTATAAAATGGCAATTGATGAAAGTGATAAATGTAATGAATGAAATACTGTTGTTTAAATTATGAATACAGCAATAGAGTTTAGCAATATAAGCAAGCAGTATCGTTTGGGCTTGGTCTCAACTAAAACCCTTAGTCACGACTTAAATCGTTGGTGGCAGACAGCGGTGTTGCACAAGGAAGATCCCTATTTGAAAATTGGTTCAGTGAATGATCGAAGTACTAAGGGTGACAGCGAGTATGTGTGGGCTCTAAAGGATATCGATTTCAAGGTGGAACAAGGCGATGTGGTCGGCATTATTGGCAAGAACGGTGCAGGAAAGAGCACGTTGCTGAAATTGTTGTCCCGTGTCACTGGTCCAACTACAGGAACTATTAAGGCAAGAGGTCGTATTGGTTCCTTGCTCGAAGTAGGAACAGGCTTCCATCAAGAGATGACAGGTCGCGAGAATATTTACATGAATGGTGCCATCCTTGGCATGACCAAATACGAAATTACTCGTAAGTTGGATGAGATTGTGGATTTTTCAGGTTGTGAGCGATACATAGATACTCCCGTGAAGCGTTATTCGAGCGGCATGATGGTAAGACTTGGTTTTGCTGTTGCTGCTCATTTGGATCCGGAGATTCTAGTTGTCGATGAAGTGCTAGCTGTAGGTGATGCTGAATTCCAGAAAAAAGCTATCGGAAAGATGCAGGATGTGAGTCGGGGAGAAGGAAGGACGGTGCTGTTTGTAAGTCATAATATGACTTCAATAAAAGCACTATGTTGTCGGGGGATCTTATTGAAAAATGGGATAGTTGATTATGATGGTGGAATAGATGAGACAATAGATCGTTATCTTCATAGTAATCGAGTAAAACCGTTGGGGACTATAATAGATAGCATTAAATATGAGTCTCAAGAGATAAAAGTTTTCAGCGTAACTGTGAATGGTTCCGAATGTAATATTGTTGAAATGGAAATTCCGAACCGAACGATTAGTATTCGAATTGAAGGAGAACTGTTGAATGATATTCCGCTAGCTATAGAGTGTTTGTTGTATGATTCGAATAGAGTTTTACTAGCAAAGTTTGCGCCGACTCTTTTTCAAACGGATCTTAAGCAGTATAAAGCTGGTAGTTTTATAATAAATGAAAAATTAGAATTACCTGCTGAAATCACAAATGGAGAATATGGCTTGGAGGTTGACATAACTTATCCAAAAGTGCAGTATTTGGTCAGATTTGTCGATGCAATAGTATTAAAAATATCTGGTGCAACTGCGGCTTATGGGAATGAGTTAAGGTATTCTGATAATGGTTTTCTTGTTTTGAGATGAGGCGTTTATTTATAAAAGTGAAGAACAAGTTAGGTAAGCTTTATAGAAAGCTTGTGTTTGGTGAGTTATCGCCTAGTGAAAAGTTGAAGAAAAAACAACAGGAAGATTATGCTTTTTTGAAAAGTCATGGAGTAGATACGGAGTTGGGATATGTTACATTATGTGGCAAACCAATAATTCATAAAGAGCCTGGTAGTATTATACGAATGGGGAAAAATGTTGTTTTGGTTTCGGAATCTGAGACTAATATGGCAGGAATCAATCATCCAGTGATTATCGCAACTTATTCAAAAGACGCAGAAGTGTTGTTGGAGGATAATGTTGGAATGTCAGGGGTCAGTATTAATTGTGTCAGTAGATGTGTTTTTAAAGAAGGGGCAATGTTGGGGGCTAATGTAAATGTTTGGGACACGGATTTTCATCCAGTGGATCCCATCAAGAGACTCAATCAAAAGTCTATAGAGGATGCACAAACCTTTCCCATAATCCTTGAACGAAATGTGTGGATAGGAGCGAACACCACTATTCTTAAAGGGGTAACAATTGGTGAGAACACGGTTGTTGGGGCTATGTCTTTAGTAAATAAAGATTTGCATTCAAATACTGTTTATGCTGGAATTCCTGCAAAAAAGATTAAAGACTTATGAAACTGTCTATAATCATACCCACATATAATAGCGCAAAAGTTATTAAACGAGCTTTGGATAGTATCATTGCTCAAACTTTTAGAGATTGGGAGGTGTTGGTGATGGATGGCGTTTCTAAAGACAATACTCTCGAAATCGCATGCTTATATAACGATAAAAGAATCACTGTTTATTCCGAACCAGATAAGGGCATTTATGATGCCATGAATAAAGGTGTGAAGAAAGCTAAAGGGGAGTTCCTATACTTTTTGGGCGGTGATGATTATCTGCTGAGAAACGATGTTTTGGAGCAAATGCTTGTTGACAGTGATGGTCTTGACATGATTTATGGTGATGTAGAGGCTACTCACTTGTCTGCCGAAAACTACGGAGAATGGAGTTTTGACACATTATTGTACAATCGTTGTCACCAAGCCATTTTCTATAGAAGTACTATTTTTAAGAAAGTGGGACTTTATCCTTTGTGTTATCCTATTTGTGCTGACCATTACATCAATTTAAAACTATTTATCAAACGACATGCTCAATCTCAATACCGCCCTGTCAAAGTGGCACATCATTCAGAAGGAGGGGCAAGTACAGTTCTCAACGATTCGGCTTTTTATAACCAAATAGACCAAATAATAGTTCGAATTGGATTGTTCAAATTGCCCAATGCAATAGTAGCCAAACATTGTCGGCGTGCTTTAAAAAAGCATTGTACACATCTTCAGCGTATTGTTTTTAGGGTTCTTTTATTCTTTGTTGAGTAGTTTAATATGCCAGCAGTTTCTGTCATCGTTCCGAATTATAATCACTCTCTTTTTCTGCAACAGCGTATCGAAAGCATCCTAGCTCAGTCTTTTCAAGATTTTGAGTTGATTCTGCTAGATGATTGCTCAACCGATAACAGCCGAGAGGTTATGGAAAGCTTTCGCTACAATCCCCGAGTAAGCCATGTGGTGTTTAACGAGGTGAACGGGGGCTCTCCGTTTAAACAATGGGACAAAGGCATCATCTTGGCAAAAGGGGAGTGGATATGGATGGCAGAAAGCGATGACTGGGCAGAGCCCATTTTCCTTGAACGAATGATGGAAGAGGTGAAGAAAGTTCCAGATTGCAGCTTGGCGTATGCTAATACTTGGTGGGTGGACGAAAAGGGATATAAGCTATGGGAAACTCCTGATAGCGACAAAGTGACTGTGTATGCGGGCAAAGACTATATCAAGCAAAGGCTTTCAGTTTGCAACTCCATTGCCAATGTGAGTGAGTGTATCTTTCGACGCGACAAATATCGTCCTGCTGAAAATGGAAGATACGAGTGGATGCGTCTTTGTGGTGACTGGTTTTTTTATGTTTTGTTAGCGGAACAAGGCTGTGTGGTGGAAGTGGAACAACCATTGAGTTATTATCGACAACATGGACATAATGTTTCTGAAGCATCTGAACATAAGGGTTTGACATTTCTCGAAGGGGCGGATGTGCTAGAATATATGATTGATCATTGTGGGTTGGAATCAAGTGATTTTGCCAAGGGATGGGGTGGAATGTGGTTTAAATACGAACGGCAATATATGTTTGCCCCTGAAGTCAGTGCTAAGGTGAAACAACGTATGTCAATCCATCCTGATATTAACCGATGGTATCGGCTTTATCAAATTAAATCATGGCTAAAGTAACCGTCCTAATGCCGACTTATAACGTGGCTCCTTACGTGAGAGAAGCCATCGATAGCGTTTTGCGGCAAACTTATTCCGATTTTGAGCTGTTGGTCATTGACGATTGCTCCAAGGATAATACTTTGGAGATTGTCCGTGCCATCGATGATTCACGAATCAGAATCGAACAGAATGAGCACAATCTCGGACTCGCTGACAACCTTAACCGGGGATTAAGTTTGATCATTACCGAATATGTAGCCCGAATGGATGGAGATGATATTGCGGAACCGTTTTGGCTTGAAAAGGAAGTCGCAATTTTAGACGCAAACCCTGAGATTGGCATCTGTAGCGGAGGTTTTGAGCGTTTCGGCACGGTGAAGTCACTGGTGCGCTTTCCCGAGCGTCACGAGGATGGTTTGGCCAACATGTTGTTTGAGTGCAGCGTTATTGTTCCCACCTTCCGTATGAGCTTCTACCGTGATTTTGGCTTGCGCTACAGCACGGAGGCATTCCCGGCAGAGGACTACCGTTTTTGGGCGGAGTGCCTGAGAGTGACAAAGTTTTACAATATCCAGGAAACGCTTTTCCACTATCGGATGCATCCCTCGCAGATCTGCTCCGCTCGCCGTGAGGAACAGGAACGCAAAGTGGCCCAAGTACGTCTCTATATGCTTGAATGGTTGAGTGAGGGTTTTACCGAAGAGGAGAGACAATACTATGTGAGCCAGTTCATGGCTCCTCAAATCAATTCCAAAGAGGACTATAACGAGCGTAAGGCGTTCTGTGATAAGATGGTGGAGTTGAATCGTGGCGTTGGACATTTTGAGGAAAAAGCGTTGCGCCATAGGCTTGACAAACATCTTAAGCTGGGTTTGTACAATGCTGTGGTTGACCGCTTCTTTAAGGAAGGGTATTCCATCCCGAGTTATTTCCGATATCTCAGGAGTGGTCTTGCCTTGAAAACAGGACGTCGTTACGAGACCAAGTTTTTCCTCAAGAGCTTGTTGCACAAGAAAGTATGATTCTCAACAAAATACGTCGTAGAATATATAAGTTGTTTCATCCGGTCATCGGTGAGATATGGATGCTGCATCGGGTGGTGGAGCAACGGAGTGAAAAGCCTGAACAGCGTGAACTGGAAGTGACACCGGCGTGGTTGGAACAGAAGATATTAGAATACAAAAACAAAGGATATACTTTTGTTTCCATTGATGATATGCCGCCTCGCGGAAAGTGGGTGTGTATCACCTTCGATGACGGCTGCCGAGACAATTATACGCACGCTTACCCATTGCTGAAACGTCTTGGGGTGCCGTTCACTGTCTATGTCACCACCGGGTTCATTGACAACCGACTACCAATGTGGTGGTATCCAGGTGAAAAACTCGGCATCAGCGCCGAAGAGCTGAAACAACTGGACGTTGACCCCCTCTGCACTATTGGAGCCCACACGGTGAATCATCCTAAGTTGGACACGCTCACTTATGAGCAGCAATACAAAGAGATTGCCGAATCGAAGCAGACTCTTGAAGTATTCCTCGGCCACGAGATAAACCACTTTTCTTTCCCCCACGGAGCTCACAATGACGACACCCTCAGCATCTGCCGAGAGCTTGGTTTCCAAACCGTTGTCCGCTCCTGGGGCGGGCCGTTGAGACGAGGAGAGAACCCCTATCCACTATCCAGATTAATTGTAAAACAACCATGAGTTTCCTTGCTACAAAACGAGAACAATTGCGACAATGGAGATATAATCGCCATAGCCAATTCAAATACTATAATTTTTGGCGCGACGAGCATCCGGAAGAAATGTGGTTCAGCCGTTTTATTAACCACTATTTTCCTGATTGTAAGCAACGCATCAACTTTACATCTGTTCTTGGACCTGTAGAAATGATAGATGATAGTCGCCAAGGCATCAACATATTTTACACAGGCGAAAACATACATACCGACCGCTTTTCTGATTTCTTGGAACGGTATCAGACTCAACAATACGACCTATCAATAGGTTTTGATTATGATGGCCCAGGTAATTACATACGATTTCCACTATGGGTCATGTGGCACTTCCCTCCGGAAGCAACACATGAGCAAATTGATAAGATTTGCCATGATATGAACTATCCGACAATAGGAGATCGCCCTAGATTCTGTGCTCTTGTATGTAGTCATGACCAAAGTGGACTGCGGAAAAAAATAATGGAATCTCTCGAAGAAGTAGGTCATGTTGACTCTGCAGGTCGTTATTGTAAAAACACAGACATTCTCCAGACCGAATTTGCCGATGATAAACCGCAATTCTTGCAACAATATCGATTTAATATCTGTCCAGAGAACTCTGACCACACGGGTTATGTGACAGAAAAGATATTCGATGCCATTAAAAGTGGCTGCGTCCCCATCTATAACGGAAGCGGAAACAAACCCGAACCTGAGGTTGTCAATAAAAATGCAGTAGTGTTCTGGTCAAACGATAACAATGACCAAGAAATAGCTCAAATACAGAATCTAGAGAATTCCCATGAGACATACATGCACTTTGCTCATCAACCAAGACTAACCCCACAAGCCCCAGATGTAGTGAAAGAATACTACGAACTCCTGTACAACAAACTGAAAGAACTTATATGAGACAGTTAAGTACATGACAAAATTTTAAAAATATCTATATCTGTTTGTCTATCAGGGTTTAAGAGGATAGAGGATATGGTGTCGAGGCCGTACTTGAAAAAGGAGAAGGCTCTTCTACCGTTGTTAAGCGTCCTGATAGGCTTGATGAATTGGTCTTTGAAAATACCGACAAGCTAAGCCCACAAGAAAGCGATTGTGAGCACGGCGAAGAGTCTTTCTATCCTTTGGATATCGGCAAGATGAGTATCCTCGACATTGAAC
>CACZQL010000033.1 GCA_902783365.1 uncultured Bacteroidia bacterium
ATGCGCCTCATGCTCGACAAGGCATCCGCCTTCCCGCCGAAGGCCGTGGCGAGCTTGGCGAAGTTGACGGTGCGCAATATGACGATGGCCTTGAGCATCTTTGAGAGGAATTTTATTCTGGCCAGGTTGATAGTTTTTCCGAAATGGGCGAGCAGCGTGTCAAATAAATCGCTATCTTTGTCCGTTGTCTTGAAATCAGCAACCATAGAAAACGTAGGAAATTTTCTTCAAAGTTGCTGATTTTCAAGGCAATAAACAATTATTTTAACAAATTATTTTTGAATATTTATAATAATATTTATTCATCTTTAAAAATTGTCATGTACTAAAGCCACAGACCGCGAAAGTTTTTTTCATATCCACTTGTTATTATAAAAGTAATTATTATTTTTGCAATAATTATAATCTTAATAACAGATGGAAAAAATGAATAACCCTTTTGTCATCGGGAGTTACGCTGGCCCCCATTATTTCTGCGATCGAACCGAAGAAAGCAAAGAATTGATGGATAATGTTTTAAATGGTAGAAATACGGTGCTGGTGTCCCATAGGAGAATTGGAAAGACTGGATTGATTTGTCATGTTTTTGATCAGCCAGTGATTAAGAGGAACTACCATGTGTTCTTTGTTGATATCCTTTCCACATCCTCTTTGCGTGAATTTGTCATGCTATTAGGAAAGGAGATTATCAACAGTTTGAAGCCAAGGAGTAAAAAAATCACAGATGCTCTGAAAACTGTGTTTTTTTCATTGAGAGGTGGTTTCAAGATGGATGCAGTAACCGGGGAACCTGCTTTTGAATTGTCATTGGGAGAGATTGAATCGCCGGAGGCCACCTTGGATGAGATTTTCAAGTATCTTGGCACTGCTGATAAACCTTGTGTGGTGGCTATAGATGAGTTTCAACAGATAGGGGAGTATGAGGAGAAGAATGTTGAGGCATTGTTGAGAACGAAAATCCAGCATTGTCCCAACTGTCATTTCATTTTCGCGGGTAGCGAACCCGACATGTTGATTAATATGTTCAATTCGCAGGACAAGCCTTTTTATAAAAGCGCCACTTTCATGCAAATTGGGCGTATTGATTTGGATAAGTATGCGGCATTTGCGACGAGTCTTTTCAAGGAATCTGATAAAGTCATAGGTGAGGAATATGTAAAAATGGCATTTGAATCAGTGGACGGTGTAACCTTGTATGTGCAGTTCATCATGAACGAGTTGTTTCATGTTGTCCCAGTGGGTGGAAAAGTGACTCAAGAATTATATGATAAATCGTTAAGTATTTTGTTAAATAAGCAGTCGTTTGTTTTCATGAACGTCCTGAGAGGCCTTTCTCTCCGTCAAAAGGAGGTGCTTTATGCCTTGGCAAAGGAGGGAAGGACGACCGAGATGTTGTCAAGCGATTTCATTCGAAAGCATGAGTTGAAATCGTCGAGTTCGGTGCAATCATCCTTGAAGGGTTTGCTGTCAAAGAAGGTGATTGCCAGAGAGGATGGACACTATGTGATTTCAGACAGGTTATTCAGGTTGTGGCTAAATAGATAGTCAAGCCAAAAAAACTATCAGGAGGATGCCTCTGTGCTCAAGGCGTGGTTTTGTCTTGTTGCTTCCATTCCGATGGCGTGACACCGCATGAGGCTTTGAAGGATCGCAGGAAGGTCCTCTCGTTGGTGAAGCCCGACTCCTCCGCCACCTGTGACAAACGCATCGACGGGTCTTTGCGCATCAGCTCCTGGGCGTAACGGATTCGGTAACCCGTGACAAAAGAAGGGAAGGTGGTGCTCATCTCCGCATTCAAGAGGGTCGAAAGGTAAGTGGTGTTGGTACACAACTCGGCGGCCACATCGGCAAGCCGCAAATCCTTGTTTCTGAAGAGTTGCTTCTCTTCCATCACCGCCTTGAGTTTGTCGCCCAAATTGGGTTTGTTGTCCGGCAGGGCGATTTCCTCTGATGCTTGGGCGATGGTTTCTTGGTGACGCTTTCTTGTTCGTAAGATGAAGACCAGCGACAAGCCTGCCAGCATCGCGAGACCCATACCCGTGAAAAGCATCATGGCGTGTCCGTGCGGCGCACCGTTGGGGTAAAAAGCGAACACGGAGGCGCTACAGTCGTAATTGGATTGAAGCATGCCGCCCACGGTGACGAAACTCCCGTCGGGAAGCAACATCTCCCACGGATAGTTGGGAAGTTGTTCCAAGGCTTGCGAATAATGCATGGTTAGCTTGGCTTTGCCGCCTTGCAATGCGGGTTGAAAGGCTATTTCAGACAGATAGGCATGTTGATGTTCATCCACGCCCATTATCCAAGCCGTCTCCGTTTCAGGAACGGTCCAAAAAGAGCCTGTGTATCGGATGGCGCCCCAGGGACCTTCCATGGGCAAGGGCTGTTCCATAGGCAAAAGCGAGAAACCTGTGCTGTTGACCAACATGGGGGCGCATTGCCCTTCGGCGTTGAGCGCGGGAATCAGAAAGGTGTTTTCCGCCACGCGGAAGGAACGGGCATCTATATTGCGGTCTGTCGGCGTCAGCGGATGCCATTGGGCGAGGATTTCCGCTTCAAAAGGCGCTCCTTTTAATTGGTCAACCCTATTGCTGGGACGGTTGTTGTAACTGTCGCAGGTGCCGCCAATGATCCAAACATTGTCCTTGGCGATGGGCAGAAGGAGGGGATAACTGCGGTTGTCGGAGCTTGTGTCTGTCCAAACACTGCTGCCGTTATAGAGTTCGGTGATGTCGGTGGTGTACCAGTTGCCGCTGATCACGATGCGTCCGTCCTCCAATTCTAAGGCGCTAGCGTGCGCCCGTTTTTCCTCCATGATGGGCGCTGGCGTAAAGTCGTGTGTGGAGGGATGATAGCGTTCCACCCCCCAGGTTTGCCCCACGCCGAAACTGCTTTCATAACCGCCGCCGACAAGGACATCACCGTCTTTCAGCAAGAGGGCAAAAGGCGTGTCGTGCGGATAGAGGGTGGAAATCAAATGCCATCGCCCGCTTTCATAATACTCCGCAGAGGAGGTGGGGATGAACCCCGTGGTGTGGCCGCCAATGGTCAGGATATGGTCGCCGGCCCACACCAAAGCATGACCGATCCGGGGCTCATATAAATCGGGAAGACGTTTGGTCGCCATCGGGCGGAAGACGAGGTCGCCTTGTTGTATCACCTCCGGGGTTGGCTGACACGACAACATCATCATCAGCAGGGCAAACGAAAAAAATAGACGTTTCATGCCGCAAAGATAGGGATTTTGGGCAATTGTCACCTTGATTTGTGGGAATTGTCACCTTGATTTGTGGGAATTGTCACCTTGCAAATGGGAGCATCGTCGTAATTTTGCACTTATTTGTCATCAAAAATCATTCTTTAATCCCGACGGGCCGATGCGGTAATAACCGGCAACAAGAATTTATGAAAAAAACATTTTTACTCATGACGCTCCTGTGCGTTTCGTCCATGATCTTCGCTCAACTGCAGACCCAAGTGGCCACCTTGAAACATGGCAACAACATCAATGTCTTCTATGGCCAAGATGCTTTCAAAGATGCCTATGACGCAGCTGTCAGCGGTGACATTATCACCCTGTCGAGCGGCACCTTCAACGCCACCGACATCAACAAACCCATCACCCTGCGCGGCGCGGGTTGTATGGATGACGATGAACAGAACACCCTTGCCACCGTTATCCCGGGAACTTTCAGTGTCAGCATCTCCGATCTTTCCAACTACCTGACCATTGAAGGCATTATCTTTGAAGGCGAATTCGGA
>CACZQL010000034.1 GCA_902783365.1 uncultured Bacteroidia bacterium
CAACCCTGATTTTGAGATTGTCTGAACTGATTTTTGTGTCGTGGCCATCGCCAAGGGCAAGGGAGAATGGCTCAATGTTATACGTGATGGTATCACCTTGCATTCCAACTTCCTTCATGCTGAAGTGTTGATTGGGAGAGCCGTCAGCATTGAATGTTGAAATGGAGATTTTTTTACGCGGCTCACCTGAAATCGGATCCAGGGCGTTGGTAGTCTCACACTTGATGTATGAACCATCTTCGTTATATAAGACGGTGTCGATGAAATGCATCGGGGCACCATTATCATCAAAGACTTCAAAGTTCCCCAATTCAATCTTTAACGGCACATCGACGGCGGACTTAGGCTCATCAGCGGCATGCTTTTCTTGTGCCGTCGCCTTGGCGTTGGCGAACAGCAACAGTGCCAACACCGGTATGGTTGCCAGCAGCCTCCACCAGAGGCGTCTGGCCTTTTCGTTTCTTGTAATCATCTTGATACGTTTTTTAGTAAGGATTAAACTGAAATTATTGCTCATGGTGCTGAAATCGACGGCCGTGCACTGCTGTAAAATCAACATCATGTAGTTTTTCTTATCCACGCCATTGACCACCACATCATGGTCGGCGGCATATTCGTGAAGGCTCTGCAACTCCCTCTTGTAGAGATAGATAAAGGGATTGAACCATTGCAGCACCATCATCAGTTCCACAAAGAGGATGTCCCAGGAATGGCCATGGGCGATGTGGCTCATCTCGTGCCGAACGATGTCGGGCGACACCTTCTCATTGGGGAAGAAGGCATAGCGGAAAAAGGAGAACGAGCCTTGATCACGATGGGTGTAAACCGCGGTATAGCCATCCATCTTCTGTTTCGGCGAGCGAATGATTAAGGCGACAAGTCTGCCCATCTTGAAAAGGAAAAGCACTGCCATGACCGCCACACCTATTAGATAAATGATACCCAGCACCTGCCAAAGGGAAATGTGAAAAGCAGCAGGTTGAGAAACCACTATCTCAGGCAAAGCCGTCGCATTCGGCTCTCCGTAGGAGATGGTAATCTCGTTAAGCAAAACGCCATTAAACAAGTGTTCCTTGAAGGCCACCACTTGAGGAGCACTCTGCCCCATGAACAGCCCTATTATAGGCAACGCCAAGGAGAACAACAGCGCCGTGAGCAGATAGAAACGGTTGAATTGAAACCGGTTGCTGTTGGTGAACAGCAAGCGATAAACCACCCAGAGCACCATCAGGCTGATGGCGACAGGCAGGATATACTCGAATATGGGATAGGCATTCATGGCTTACTTCTTTTCGTTGTCAATGGCTTCATCGATCATTTTCTTCAAGGTCTCCAACTCCTCAAGGCTGAAGTTCTCCTTCTTGGCGAAGGCCGACACCAAGTCGAGGTAAGAGTTGTTGAAATAGCGTTCCACCACGCTGCCGAGGAAGCTTTGCGAATACGCCTCCTTGCTGATAGCGGGTTGGTAACGGTTTGCTTTACAAAAGGTTTCGTGCTGTACGAAGCCTTTCTTCTCAAGGATGCGGATGATGGTCAGCATGGTGTTATACGCCGGTTTCGGTTCGGGGAAGGCCGCCATGACATCACTGGCGAAGCCTTGACCGATGCTCCACAGCACCTGCATCACTTGTTCTTCTGCTTTAGTTAACTCTTTCATATCCAGTAGTATTAATCGATTAATAAATAACTCCCAAACTATCTAAACGCATTTCTTCTTCAAGCGTCAACTTGAAATAGTTGTCACGGATGACCAAGATTTCCATCCCGGGTTTTTCCACCAAACTCCACGGGCATTCGTCCAACAGGTTGTGTTCGCAGTCAAACTCATACAGCGACTTTATCTTGGCAAGATCGGGCAGGCTCAGCAACTGGTTGTAACCCACGCCCAGGCGTTCTAACCCCTCCATTCCGACCATCCAGTCGGGCAAGAACTTCAAGCTGTTGTGATGGATATATAGGTATTTCAAGTTTTTGAGATTTCGCAAAGTATCGGGAATCATCCCTATTTCATTGAATGCCAGATAAACCTGCTCCAAGTTCTCCAGTCCTCCCATGAAATCGGGGATTACCTTGATATGGTTTTTATAGAAATCAATTTGCCGCAAGGTCGTCAGGTGTCCGATGCAATCCGGTATGAACTCAAACTGGTTCTCATAGAAAATGATGTTGCCGATTTTTTTCAGGTCGCCGAAGGAAGGAGGCAAGTCGCTCAACTTGTTTCGGGCCATCACCAGGGTTTTGCATTGCAGCACGCCAACGTTGTCGGGCAGTTTTTCGATGGCATTGTCGGTCATCAGGAGGCGTTCGATCTTGGCGAGGTGGCGGATGTCGGCCTTTGTCAGTTTCAACTGGTTATAATTCAGGTTGATTTCCTTAAGGCTGTCGAGAGAAGACAGCCAGGCGGGTATATGTCTGATTTGGTTTTTCTCAAGGTTTAATCGTTTGAGGTTTTTACATCTCTTTATACTATAGGGGATGCGTTTCAGGTTGGTTTGGGCGAGCGAAAGGTCTTCCGCGGCGTAGTCATACCCTTTGAGTGTCGCGCACGAAGGCACCGACAAGGCTAAAATCAAGGCTAATATGAGGTGTTTTGTTTTCATTTTACCGATATAACGCCGCAAATATACATATTATTTTAATCCTGCAACTAATTTTTTAGTTTTTTGATGATTTTTTTCGGATTAAAAAAAATATCATTTTTTTCTTGCAGTATTCAAAAAAAGCGTATTTTTGCAGCCGTAAACGATGCCCAATGGTGTAATTGGCAACACGACTGACTCTGGATCAGTAAAGTCCAGGTTCGAACCCTGGTTGGGCAACAAGTCAACAAAACCCTAACTCCCACAAGGAGCTAGGGTTTTTCTTTTCCCCCGAAAAAAAAATTGACCGGTATTGCAAAAACGGCACGATAATTGTGTATAAAGTACACTTTCCGATCAAATACCAATCTTATGATAAGAACCACTTTACCACAATGCCATTTCAAGCTGATTCAGGACAATGCTAACCGCATTTGCAAACAGTTTTCATCCCTCAAAATCAATCCGAAAGAACTCTATTTCACTGGGTATATGGCCCTGTTGCACGCTCAAGAATGCTTTCAATCCGGGCGTAATGCCAAGTTCGAAACCTTCGCTTCAACGTGCATCTACCACGATATGATGAAAGAAATCCGATGGGTCAATAACATTTTCAAGTCCGGGGAAGCGGAGTCCTATCAATGTCGCTTCCTCAAACTTGACGATATCACGGAAAATGAGATGCAGCAGTGGGAGGAACAGGAGTCAGACAGGTTTGAACACGCGCTCCTTGAGGCGCTTGACGATGAACTTGAGCAGCTCAATTCAAAAGACCGGGAGCTTCTGGACCAGTATTTTGGATTGAGAGGCGAGCCTAAAACCCTCAAGCAGTTGGGCGATACCCGTGGAGTGAGCCATCAAGCCATCCACAAACGCATCAACAAGATTTTTAGAGAGGTAGAGATCAACCTGCTCCATCGCTGCGCCTGATTGAAGACGCATTGCTGAAAAAAACGATCCCGATGGGTTGAAAAACAGTCCATCGTGACTATAAACAGTTGCAGGCATTTAAAAACTAAATCAACAAAAAACCAAATAGACTATGAAAAAAACACCTCAAAAACAATCGAAGGACCTTGATTACAATGACTTTGAACTAAAACCCCTTTACTTGACAACCCCTCCCCTTACCAAGAAAGCATTAAAAAGTATGAGTTTGCTGGACATATTTGAGCAACTCATCCAGTTGGCTGAAAACTGCGGATTGAGTGACGATTTCTTCCAAATCCATCACAACCTAATCCAGTCGCTTGCGGACAAGCTGGAACTGCCCCCCGCTGAGACGGTGATGCTCTGCCCTTTCATCTCCAGTTGTGAAGCAATAACAAGCGAATCCGATATCAAGAACTACTTCCTATGCTCCCCCATAACCTTCATGCGCAAAGCACAGGCACTAAAAACACTCGTACGAAGGCGGTACATTGTGAGACGAGGTTGCAACTATCAGTTAAGCGAGCGGGCAAAAAAAGCATTTTGCGAAAACCAGTCATTGCCCGTGACCAAAGCTACCAACCTGACTGCCGCGGAATTGATGAAACAATTCACCATATATGTGAGTGATGTGGGACGTAATAATGTGATAGATGAGGAAGAGATGCACGAGGAAACCATGACCCTGCTCAATGAAAATCCCCAACTGGCCATTGCCCGCAACATCACCGGTTTGCGCGTGCCCAACCCCGACAAAGTGTATCTCCTCTACTTCTGCAAGCGGCTCGTCATCGACCATCAAGCGCAGGTTCCCCTCGGTCAGCTCGAGTTTCTTTCCATCGAAGCCTACTTAGACGAGTTCCCTGTGCTGATGACCGATGGGACTCACCCCTTCCTCAAGGAGGGATTGTTGATGGTTGCGGGACAAGATGGCTTTATGTCGAGCAACGTATATCAACTCACCGAAAAGGCCAAGGCCCTCTTCCTCAGTGAATATGACCTCCCCAAAGTCACTGACGATGCTGAAGAAGAAGAACACAGCCACACCATAAACTGCAATGACATCAAACCCAAGTCCCTATACTACTCCCAAGAAGACCAAGGACAGATTGAGACCCTGCACCACCTGCTTGAGGAAAGGCAGTTGCAAGCCATCCGCGAACGTTTGGAGAAAGCCAACCTTCGCAAAGGGTTCAACTGCCTCTTCTACGGAGCCCCTGGCACAGGCAAAACCGAGACGGCGTTGCAACTGGCACGAATGACGGGGCGAGACATCATGCAGGTGGACATCTCCTCCATCCGTGACAAGTGGTATGGCGAGACCGAGAAAATCGTGCAAAGCATCTTCGCAAGCTATTCCGAACGGGTCAAGAAATCGGAACGCATCCCCATCCTGCTCATCAATGAGGCAGATGCGGTACTCTCGGTGCGCACGGGGTTGGGGGGCAACAACCCCACCCTCGAAAAAACCGAGAATGCCATTCAGAACATCCTGCTTCAGGCCATGGAAGACATTGACGGCATTATGATTGCCACCACCAACCTGACCTGCAACCTCGACAGCGCTTTTGACAGACGCTTTTTATACAAGGTGGAGTTCCACCAGCCTAGTGTCGAGGCCAAGACCCACATCTGGCGGAGCTTCATCCCCGAGCTCAGCGAGGCCGATGCCTCCTCCCTCGCCCACTCCTACGATTTCAGCGGAGGCCAGATTGAGAACATTGCCCGCAAGGTGATGGTGGACCACTTGCTCTTCGGAGGCAAACCCGAACTCAAACATATCGAGGAGCTCTGCTCCAAAGAGCAGATTGCCGGACGCAAGTCGAATAGCCGCAGGCCGATAGGGTTCAGTAGCTAAAAACAACAAACAATACAAAGATTATGATAGTGATTCACGTTGACACGATGGGAGACACCACTCGCTTGAAGAAAGCCTACGAGGGTCTGGAAAATGTAACCCTATTGTACAACCCCACCAAGGAAGAAGTCATCGGACAGCTTGAGCTGTCCGATGATCCCCTGGTGATGTGCCTCGGACACGGAACTACCAGTGGGCTATTCGGCACCAATTGGCAGGATTATGTGGTGGACCGGAGCATCATCCACCTCCTTCAAAACCGCCAGATGATCGGCATCTGGTGCTTTGCCAGCAGCTTTGCCGAGCGTTATGGCTTGCACGGCTATTTCATCTCCATGTTCATCTCCAACCTCAACGAAGCCGAGGGTTTCGGTTTCCCCGACAACACCGACGAGGACATCCTCGACGAGGTCAACCTCTTCTGCGAGAGCATCAACACCTGTCTGAAGGAAGGCGTACCCATAGAACAATGGACAGGCATGCTGCAAGCCAGTTGCCACAAGGAAAAGGACTTCGTGCGATATAATTATGAAGGGATGCGGTTTTTTGGTTGAAATACAAGTATTATTATCCATCAAAGCATGAAATAATTAGTAACTTTGTAGCCAGTTATTTCAAAAACCATGATAATAAAAAGTGAAGTTACGAATAATAATTGAGATATGACTAAAAAAGAAGCATTACAATTGTTCGAACAAAGAAAGGTTCGCACCGTTTGGGACGACCAAGAAGAGAAATGGTATTTCTCCATTGTGGATGTGTGCGCTGTTTTGACGGATAGCAAAGACATCCTAACC
>CACZQL010000035.1 GCA_902783365.1 uncultured Bacteroidia bacterium
ATCGTTTCTTTCTAACCATCTTTCGCCCTCCGGGCGATTCCTGATTTTATCTAACGTCGTTCTAATCATCTTTCGCCCTCCGGGCGAGCACCTCTCACCTTTCACCTCTCACCTTTCACCTTTCACGTATCTTCTCCATTTGTCCAGCACGGCGGTCATGTCGTCGGGCAGTTCTGAGGTGAAGAATAGCTCTTCTTTGGTGGTGGGATGGATGAAGCCTAGCTCTTTGGCGTGGAGGGCGTGGCGGGGAAGGAGACGGAAGCAATTGTCGATGAATTGGCGGTATTTTGAGAAGGTGGTGCCTTTCAGGATCTTGTCGCCTCCATACATGGCGTCGTTGAAGAGGGGATGGCCGATGTATTGCGAGTGAACGCGGATTTGGTGGGTGCGGCCAGTCTCCAGGCGGTACTCGTTGAGGGTGACGTAGCCAAAGCGTTCCAGCACCCGCCAATGGGTGACGGCTTCCTTGCCGTGGTCGCCTTCGGGATAGACGGTCATCTTGCGGCGGTCGTTGGCACTGCGCCCGATGTTGCCCGTGATGGTGCCTTCGTCCTCGTTGAAGTCGCCCCATACCAGGGCGTAGTAGCGGCGGTGGATGGTGTGCTCGAAGAACTGATGCGCCAGCATGGCTTGTGCGGTCTCGTTCTTGGCCACAATCATCAAGCCTGTGGTGTCCTTGTCGATGCGGTGGACCAGATAGCCGAACTTGTTCTCCACCTCCTGCCCGGTCTGTTGGAAATGCCAGGCGAGGCCGTGAAGCAACGTGCCGTCGAAATTGCCGTGTCCGGGATGGACCACCAGCCCGGCCTGCTTGTTGATGACGATAATGTCGGCGTCTTCATACACGATGTTGAGAGGAATCTCCTCTGGGGTGATGTTGATTTCTCTCGGGGGATAGCTGAACACGATGGAAATCACATCGCAGGGCTTCACCTTGTAGTTTTGCTTCACCGCCTTCTCGTTGACGAGGATGTTGCCCGCCTTGGCGGCGTTCTGCACCCTGTTGCGCGAGATGTTTTGGATGTGGTTGGTCAGGAAGGTGTCGATGCGTTCCGGTGCCTGGCCTTTATCGACCACGATGCGGATATGTTCGTAAAGCTCGCCGTTTTCTTCTTCGGCGCTCTCGCTTTCGAGAAGGTTGTCAAGGAACTCTTCGCTCATGGCTGGATGGTGATTTTTTGGCTGACGGCGTTTCCGTCGGTGGTGATGATGTGGAGCAGATACAGTCCGGCGGGCAGTGTTTCGACCGACAGGGTGGGGGTGAAGGCACTTGCCAGCACCTTGCGGCCTGTCAGGTCATAGACCTCGATGGCCGCGCCTTGCTCGACGCCTTCGATGTGGAGGGTGGAGGAGGCGGGGTTGGGATAGACGTTGACTTTGGAGACCGTCGGCTCTTCCACACCGATGTAGTAGTCGTCGCCCAATACGGGACGCATCATGATGCATCCGGGTTTGGTGCTTGGCTGCCATGAGCCGTTCACGTTGTAGAAGTTGCGTGAGGAATTGTCTCTGGAGGTGTCGAAGCCCACGTTGATGAGCCCGTTGCTTTGCTGGACGATGCCGATGTAGAACACGCCGCTGAGCTTGATGAGTTTGTCGAACTCGTAATAACCGAACTTGTAGAGCTTGTCCTCCCATTTCGGCTTGCGGTTGCTGAGGCGGTAGTATTCCTCGCCCGGGCGTCCGTTGTTGTCTTTCCAGACCACGATGTCGAAGTATTTGTTGTTGGCGTCGTGAAGCGTGTGGTTGAAGAGGATCTGCACGCCGCGCAGGGTGTCGAGTTCCGACAAGTCGAACTGCACGGCGAAGGAGCCGGAACCGGGTTCCACGCCATATCCCATCTCGGGGATGCCGTCGTCGTAGGCGAAGTAGTTGTAGAATCCCTGGTGATGCACCAGCGAGTCGGTCATCGGCGGGTTGCAGGTGGAGTCGCTGATGTAATGGCGGATGAGGTAGGAGGTGCTGTCGTGGTCGAAGTCGAGCGAGAACAGGTTGGCCACGAAGGCGTAGTGGCTGTAGTTGTGTTGCTCGGCGGCCATGTTGACGGGGTGGCCGTGGTAGGTGAATGTCTGGTGGCCGTTGACTTGTTCCACGGTGTAATGGTATTGCAGGTTGTGCGGCTCTTTGTCGAGGTTCGACAGCATCACTTCAAATTCCTCGGTGATGCTGGAGGTAGGGTTGACGCGGTAGTGCTTGTAGGGCATGGCGCGGTATTTCCCGAGGAAGCTCGGCGTGGTGCCGGTGAAGCACACCTTGGGGTACGAGCCGTCGTGGACGGTCCTGCCGTAGTTGAGATACACCATGTCGATGTTCCAGTTGTCCTCGTTGCCGCGGTTGGTGGGCACCGACTGGTTGGCGATGCTGGCGTAGTTGTAGAAGCGGAAGAAGAAGTTGCCGGTGAAGTACTTCAGGTCGTTGATGGGGATCATCACCTGCTTGAAATAGCAGCTGTCGTTCTCTTGGAGGAACTTGGAGAGGGTCTGTCCCGGCACGCTCCACACGTGGTTCCAGGTGGTGTCGTATTCGTTGGGGATGCCGAACTCAAGCACCAGCGAGTCGTTGCTCTCCGGCGGGAGGCCGTTGCCTTGGGGCTGGTAGTAGAAGCTGAGATAGACGGAGTCGGCGGGGGTCAGCGCTCTTGGCTCCGGCTCGAACACAGAGTCGAGACGGATGGTGGTGGAGTAGAGGTACTCGGCGACGAAGGGATTGCTGATGGCGTACTCATACACCTGGCCCAGCTCGTCGAGCACGTCGAAGGTGGCTCCGTTGCGGGTGACGGGATGGAGGGGGAAGCCATCGTTGACGAACACGTTGCGGTTGCGCCATTTGGTGCTGTCGGGATAGAGACGCGAGGTGGAGAAATCGTCGTAAAACGGCAAGGTCTGCACCACGTTGGCCCGAAGCTTGGTTTGTGTGCCGCGCTGTTCAGGATAAATCCCCGTGAGGGTCTCTTGCGCTATGATAAGATGGGGGAGTAGGCAGATTGCCCACAGCATCCCGGTGATTTTAGAAATCGTCTTCATATTCCTCTTCTTCAATTTCAGGTTGGTTTGTTTCAATGGTGTCAGCGAGTCGTCTCAAAGAGTCGAGCTCCGCCTGCTCTTGGGCGTATTTCAAGGAGTCCTCCTTCATTTGCTCCTTCATCTCTTTGTCGAAGTCGTGCATCCTGGAGGAGCGGTACCACACATTCACAAAAGCGCCGGGTTTGACGTACCTTCTGGAATAGGGGGGCTCCATCTTATAAACTTTCATGTATTGGAGGCTGTCGTTGTCTTCGTAGGTCTCGTTGCCGAGGTTCAGTCCCGACATGTTGAGGATGCGCTTCACTTCTTCGGCGTTGGTGCCGTAAAGCTTGGGCAGCACCATGTCCTTCTTGTCGGGTCCCAGTCCCACAAGGAGGGTGATCTTGCTGCCTTTGTTGAGTTCGGTGCCGGGCTTGATGACGGAACCTTGGTAACGTTGCTCGCGGATGGAGTTACGGGCGAAATGATCCACATATTTCAGTTCCTCCACGACGAGTCCGTTCGACTCGAGCAGCACCAGGCTTTGCCGCAGCGAGAGGTTGTTCAGGTTGGGCATGCTCGTTTTCTCGGGTGTTTGGGCCACGATGATGTAATAGACGTTGCGGCCCCGCTTCACTTTGGAGTTGGGCAGCGGGTCCTGTTGGACGATGCTGCCAGGCGCCTGAGTCTTGGAATACACGCTGTCGATGAGGATGAAATGGTAGTCTTTACCGTATTCATTGGTCATTTCCTGCACCGTCAACCCGCGGAAATCAGGCAATTCATACACCTTGTTGTGCCTCGTATAAACGTTCAGTAACTTGATGGCAATCCATAACAAGATGAAAGCCAGCACGATAATGATAAGCAGGTTGATATAGAATTTCTTTTGTCGAAGGAACTGAAGTTTTCCCATATTTTTCTAATTTAGCGGCAAAATTAACAAATAATTTTGAAAATGAAGAATGTGGCCATAGTTTGTGGCGGAGATTCCGGTGAATTTGAGATTTCCGTCAAGAGTGCCGGGGTGGTAAAGAAGAACCTCGACCCTGAAAAATACAACGCAACCATCATGGTGGTTTCCAAAAAAGGCTGGTATGCCATTCTTGATGACGGCACCAAGGTGGATATCGACAAAAACGATTTTTCCATCACGGTCAACGGGCGAAAGACGGTCTTTGACGTGGCTTTCAACGCGGTGCATGGCGAGCCGGGCGAGAATGGTCCCCTTTCGGGCTACCTTGAGCTGATGGGGATTCCCTGCACCTCGTCCGACCTGACCACTTGTGCCCTGACCTTCCACAAGGATTTCTGCAAGCGTGTGGTGCAGTCGTACGATGTCAAGGTGTCGCCTTCGGTGCTCATCAACAAAGGGGATGACTACGATAGGAAAGCCATTATTGAGGAGCTTGGACTTCCTTTGTTTGTGAAGCCTACCCGCAATGGGTCGAGCGTGGGGGTGACCAAGGTGCATGACGAGGAGGAGTTTGAGCCGGCCATCAAGACAGCGTTTGTGGCGGGCAGCCAGGTGATGTGCGAGAAATTCGTTCCGGGCCGCGAGTTTGCCTGCGGCGCCATGAAAGTGGGAAAACGCATGATGGTGTTCCCACTCACGGAGATTGTCTCCAAAAACGAGTTTTTCGACTATGAGGCAAAATATACCGCCGGGAAATGTGATGAAATCACTCCGGCGGAGGTGGATGAGGCGGTGGAGATTGAAATCAAAGCCACTACCGCCTTCCTTTATGAGAAGCTGGAATGCAAGGGCTTTGTGCGAATCGACTATATCGTGAACGAGCAAGGGATCTTCTTCATTGAGGCGAACATCGTTCCGGGCATGTCGGAGGCCAGCATCATCCCCGCCCAAGCCAAATGCTTTGGCATGACCCTCGAAAAGCTCTTTGGCCTTGCCATCGAAAACGCAATGAAAGGTGAAAGGTGAAAGGTGAGAGGTGAAAGGTGTTTCCCAATAGGCACCTCTCACCTCTCACCTTTCACCTTTCACCTTACACGGTGAGGATGTCTTTTGATTTGAGTTCGGTAAGCTCGTCGATTTTCTTGATGTATTTGTCGGTGAGTTTTTGGATTTCTTCCTGAAGGAGTTTGGACTCGTCTTCGGAGATGGTGTCTTTTTCAAGTTTTTTGGCTTCGTCGTTTGCGCCGCGGCGGATGTTGCGGATGCCCACCTTGGCCTCTTCGGCGGCGTTTTTGGTGCGTTTCACCAGTTCGCGGCGGCGTTCCTCGGTCAAAGGCGGCACTGAGATACGGAGGATTTCCCCGTTGTTCATGGGGTTGAAGCCCAGGTTGGCGTTCAAAATGGCCTTGGCGATGCTGCCGAGGGCGCTCTTGTCGAACGGCACAACCACGATCATGCGGGCGTCGGGGCACCCGATGTTGGCGGTCTGCTCAATCGGCACGGTGGCCCCGTAGTACTCGACCATCACGCCGTTCAACATGGCGGGACTGGCCTTGCCGGCCCTGATGCCTTGAAATTCATGCTCCAGATGCTTGATGGTGTTGTCCATGCTCTCGGAGGCTTCGTCTAATACAAATTGAGATTCGTCGGTCATTGTTGTTGAGTTGTTTATTTGTTGATTTGTTCAATTGTTTTCGAGAGAGGGTCATACAAGCCGGTGAGCCGTGGACTATGTCTTGTCACATAGTAGTCGGTCCTCACCTGGGTGATGATGCCTTTTCCGGGATTCCAGAGATAGGCTTTGAGGTATTTTCCTTTTGGCGGGAGTTTCTTGCGGTCGAAACGAAGGGCGGCGGCCATCTTGCTGACCCCCGGAAGCAGCGTCCCGTCGGTATAGCCACTTCCGTGCCAAAGTACCAGCGAGTCGGTCGCTTTTTCGCGCAACTCCATCACCAACATGCATTGTTGCACCGTGTCGGCGACATATACCGTGGTCACGATGCCTAGAATCTCGGATTCCATGTCGAGTGAGTCGCCATAAACATATTGTGGTTTCCCATATTCTGTCGCCATAAGGTATTCCGGCGTTTCCTGAAGGGGCCTCAACCTTAGGGTTGCTCCCGCGACGGAATCCCTCGACAGGGTAAGGTAACGCGAGGTGAACCAAGTGTTTTCTTTGAGCTGCCAGGGGTAGCTGGCCACGGCTTGGGTCTCCCATGCGGGGTCGGCATAGTCGGTCCACCCGAATCCTAAGTACGGGGTCTTCTCGGCGTCGAGCCATTGGCGGAAAGCGGCGATGTTGTCACCATGGTCGAAGATGACACGGTCGGTGACGTTGGTCTTGGCCTGGTAGAACTCCGGCACCTTGGCCGATTCGGTGTAGGTGGCGAAGCGGATGTCTTGCAACGTGTCTTGGTCTTGCTGCATCCTCACGGCGATTTGGTCATAACCCTGATGGTACATCAGGTCGTAGTGCTGCCGGTTGATGACCAAGGTGCTGGCACCAATGAAGAGGAGGGCGGCTACGGCGATGGCGGTCTGGGTCAGGGTCATCGTGGTGTTTTTGTGCCACGAGAAGGCGGCAAGAATGAGGAAGGGGTAGCAGAATAGGAGGGTGCTGTATTGGATGATGGGTTCCCTTAGCAGGGAATACAGCATAGCGACGGCGAAGACAATGACGAACCAAGCGAAGGCGGCCCAACGGAGGGGTCTCTTGCGTTTCTCCTGCCTCCCCAACACGAAGGGAAGGACGATGAGGAATCCTACGGCAAACATGAGGAGCGGGCCGTAGTTCATGGTGTATTGCAGGAAGTCGGTGAGGAAGGTGGGGGCTGGCTTGCCCAACCATCCTCCGACGCCACCGTTGACGAACAGCTGATGGTAGAAGATGGGGAAGTTCGGCGCATAGAGCAACACGATGGCGAGGTTGCTGAGCCAGTAAGCCTTGCGGCGCTCTTTGGGCAGGAAAAAGAAACCGGTGACGAAAATCAGTCCCGCCTGGGCGGCGGAGAAATTGTGTGCGAGCGCCGCAAGCCAGGCCGACAACGCATAGCCTGCACATACCCCAACGGAAGGCTTTCGGGGACTGAAAAGCAGTCGGTTCCAAAAGACCGTCATGAGGAGCACAAAGAACAAGCCGGGAGCGTAGGGACGAGCCAGCTGGCTATAGAACACGGTGAGCTGGCTTACCGCGAAGAATGCGGCGGCCAGCAAACCTGTTTTTCTGTTAAACCATTGTTTTCCAATAAGGTAAATGAGAAAAACGGAACCGATGCCCATCAGGGCGAAGGGCAGCTTCACCCAAAACTCGTTCCAGCCGAAGAGTTTCGTCCAGTAATAGAGAAACACCTGTACCCCGGCGGGATGTCCGTCGATTTTGACTCCTTGCTGGATGAGGTCGCGGAACGAGTCGAAATGCAGGCGGAACAGAGCGCTGAACTCATCGTGCATGAAGGGTACCTGTCCAAGTTTCCACAGACGCAGCACCGCGGCCACGACCAGGATCATCCCCAACAGGACACCATCCAGCTTCCGACTGGTTTTGTTTCGCCCTTTCCTATTATGATATTTCCTCTCTCTCATCTTTCACCTTTCACCTCTCACCTTTCACCTTTCACCTCACCAGCGTTCCAATCTCCTCGCCTCTCAGCACCTTGAGCAGGTTGCCGCGGGTGTTCATGTCGAACACATACATGGGCATGTTGTTTTCCTTGCACATCGTGAAGGCGGTCATGTCCATCACCTTGAGGTTGCGTTGGTAGGCCTCGTCGTAGGTGATGTGTTGGAACTTGGTGGCGGTGGGGTCTTTTTCAGGGTCGGCGGTATAGATGCCATCGACGCGGGTGCCTTTGAGGATGATGTCGGCTTTGATTTCGACGGCGCGGAGGGCCGATCCGGTGTCGGTGGTGAAGAAGGGGTTGCCGGTGCCGGCGCCCATGATGACGATGTGGCCTTCCTCAAGGAGGCGGATGGCTTTGGCGGAACTCATGGTGTCGGCGATGCGGTCGATGTAAAGGCCGGAGAGCAAGGTGGCCTTCTGGCCTTTGCCTTGCAGGGTCGATTGCATGGCCATGGAGTTAATCACTGTGGCCAGCATCCCCATGTAGTCGCCTTGGATGCGGTCCATGCCCTTGGAGGCGCCTTGCAGGCCGCGGAAGATGTTGCCACCACCGATGACGATGCCGATTTGCACGCCCGTCTGGGCGGCTTCGATGATTTCGTCGGCGTAGTCGTTGAGACGTTGCGGGTCAATGCCGTATTGCTGGTTGCCCATCAGGGCTTCGCCGCTAAGCTTTAAAAGTACTCTGTTGTATTTCATCTTGTTATTCTATGATTATTTTTTGGGTCTTTGTTTCGTGGTCGTTGATGAGTCTCAGCACATACACGCCCGTGGGGAAGGTGAGTGCTGAAAGGTGAGAGGTGAAAGGTGTGATGGTCTGGGTGTGCAGCACGTGCCCCAGCAGGTCCATCACCTGGAGCGTTCCCCTGTCGGTGAAAACGAGTTGTCCGTCGCTGACAAAAGCGAAGCTTTCGTCATTGGCAATCTTGGCACTGGCACTGAACACCAGCTTGAAACGCGAGGTGTAGTCGGTAGTGCTGGCCTCGAAGCTGTAGCTCGGGTTGGCGAGCAAATCGGTTTCGACGCCAGTGAGGTGGTCGATGAGGTGCAGATAGTTCATCTCCACGTCTTCGGGATGAAAGTTGAGGGTGTAACGACCGTCTTTATGGGCTCTGAAGCTTACGGGCATCTCGCCGAAGCCCTTGCCTTGGGCGATGGCGTATTCCTCATGGTCTTTGACGAGATAAAGGTCAGCGTCGCTAGTCCCGAAGTAGAGCTTGCCAAGCTGGCTGCCCTCGTTGAAGCTGATGATGGCTTGGTCGAGGGATGCCTCGGAAGCCTCGCCCCGGGTCGTTGCTTCGCGAGTCAGAGCAATGCGCAGATGGCCGTTGGAGGTCCTTCCTGTGGCCGTGTATTTCTCGAAAGTGACCGACTGGTTCTCACCCGTGGCTTGCACCACGATGCCTTCGCAGGGAGCGACGGTGATCGCGTTGCCACTGCTGGCGTCCACGGGCTCAATGCCGTTTCGGTCTTCATTAATCTTGTAAAAGTTGGTTCCGTTGACCATAGCGGTGAAAGGGAAAGGGTTACCGATGAGGTTCCATCCTTCTCCGGTACTGCTTTTGGTAATGTCCACGGTGACTCCTACCGGGTTGTTTTGGCTGTCAACAAGATAAGGTTGCACGATGCCGGCAAAGCTGAGGGTGGTCTCTTCGCTGTTGGCGTAGAGGTAGCCCTGCTTGTGGCTGATGCCGAAAGGTGTTTTCTTATAGTTTTTCCAATAGGTGTCGCTTTCGTTGAGGTAGAACAAGTCGTAACCGCTGTCGGTATGGAGGTTGGTCGTCACACTGTTGGTGATGGGGGAGGCAATGAAATACCAGCCATCGGTGGGCTCTTCGTCGTCCCCTACCACAATGGTGTAGGCTTGGATGTGCTTCTTCACCGTGGCTTGCACGCCGGTGCTGGTGGTGACGAGTTCCGCGCCATCCTCGACGACGAGGTTGGTGGCGTCGGGGCTGCTGAGCGTCGCGGTGACGGTAAGTGAACCGCCCTCGGCGACGGTCATTCGGTCGTTCACACCAAGTTCCAGCGACGCGATGGAGGCCGTCCCTAACGTGAGACCCGCCAGGTTGGAGGCGCCGGACTCCACGTTTCCATGACTTGTTTTTAAGGTGTAACGGTGGGCCATGTTGTCGGCAGCGTCTTCCACGGTGTAACTTGTACCATTAAGCGGTACATCTTGGTTTACCTTGATGGTGCCGTCATAGAGGTTGTAGGTATAGGTGTCGTCGGTGAGGTGGGTGCATATATACCAGTTGATGGCGTAATCGTCAGGCGGGAGTTGGTAGCATTTTACGTGCGGAGGAATACTGAGGTCTGATCCCCGGTCTGCGCCATAGTATTGACAGCCGTTTCCTTCTGATACGTCCTGACAGGGAATTCTATAGATGGTGCCAGTGGCGTCGTAGATAAAGACCCAGAGATCCTGACTGCTGTCGATGACCACGGGGTCATCCAGTTTTGCTTGGATCCATCCAATGCCGGTGGCGTTGACGGATTGCTCCGCTTTCAGGTCGGCGGGTATGTAGGTCTCGGTGTCATCCTCTTGTTCCACGGTGGTTCCTTGGTAAACCAGCACCTTGAATTGGCTGGGCACAAAGGTGTAAAAAGAGACTTGGTAGATGGCTTTGCCTTGGTGTTCCACCAGGTCCTGGGCGGGGTATCGACTGCCCCAATACATGCACAGGCCGGTTTCAGGCCAATAGAGGTTATTATCTTCTTCGGGGCGGACTTCATCCACGTAAGCGATGGTGCCGCATTGGGTTTGGGGATACCACCAGGGGGTCGTCCATGTCAAGGTGGGGGTGTTCGAAGCATTTTCCATCCTCAGATCGTCCACGGGAGTGATATGGGAAGTCACGGTGACGGTGACGCAGTTCGAGGCCAGTGAGAGCATGCCGTCGGTATCCTGGCTACGTATATAATAGGTGTTGTCGCCCAAGACGGCTTCGTCATCAACAAAAGTGGTGGTTTCCGTTGTCCCGATGAGGGTGTTGTTTCGGTAGATGTGATAGAGGACAGCGCCATTGCCGGCGTTCCAGGAGAGGCTGACGTGGTGGCCGTCTTGAAGGCTGCCGGTCAGCTGACTGGGGGCTTGCGCTTCGCTTGTGATGGGCTTGATGTTGCATACGGCGATTTGGTTTCTGGAATAGGTGTGTCCGTTCACTGTGTAATAGCCGTTGCTGTCCGGACCCCATCCCCAGTTGAAGTGCAGCATGTCCTCCTCGTCATAGCCGTCACACACGAAAGCGTGTCCAGCTTTAGGATTGTTTGTTTTAGCGCCTCCATAAAGCAGTGGCAAACCCAAGTCCAGGCTCTCTTTCACCTTGCTGATCCATGCCGCATCGTCTTCGAAATTGTTTTTTTCGAGGTAGGTGCTGGTGTAATTGAAGAAGGTTGACAAGGCGATGCTGGCGCGACGGATGTTGGATCCGCTCTCGCCGTTGACGTGGTATTTCATCTCAGTAGCCACACCGCAATGGCGCATCAGTGTAGCCACGGCGGTGGCTTGGGCCTCGGTGTAGTTGCCTGAATAAGAGGGAAGCATCTGCTGCCAGTCGTAGGTCATGGTTCCGAAGTCCGCGGAATGGGTCACCGAGTTATAGGTGTAGGAATGTGACTCGATGCCGGTTTGAGGGTACTCCCAATACTTCATGACTTGGGCCATGGCGGTCGCCACGCATCCCGTAAGGGTGTTGGCGGGGCAAAGGTTGTTGAAAGGGGCGTCTTGAGCCCATTCGGTGGTCAACAATGGGGCCACTGCTTGGGAAGGGCCGTCTTTGGTGGGAGAGATCCTTCCGGTGAGCAAACGTTCCCATTCCTCTTGGATTTCCTGGGAAGCCTTTTCGTGGTTTTTCGCGACTTCGGTGATGCGTTCTTCGTAGCCTTGCAGCCATTCATAAAGATTTTCCGGCATCTTCACGGTGTTGAAAGGGTTTTCCGTGGAGTAGGCCAGGATGGGTTGCATGCCATCGTCACCGGCCACGATGACGAAACATCGGTCGTTCCCAAACACGTGGAGATGTTGGAAGTGTTGCTGGTCGGCATAGTCGATGCGTCGCAGGGAGGTTTTTTCGTCTGTTTTGGACTTTATGAAGTTCTCGGCAGCTTTTTGGGCGGTTCCTGGCAAGATATGTGCCGCGAAAAGCGGCACACTGATCAATGCCAGAAAGAGAATGAGCGTTGTTCTTTTCATTCAGATAAAATCTTTCTTGGATAGACTATTTGACGATGATTTTTTGCGTTTTAATCTCTTGGTTGATGGTGATTTGAACCATATACACACCAGGTGCCAGATGTTCGGTGGCGCTGAGGGCACGGCCCGTCAGGTCGAACACCTCCATGGTCTGATAGTCTCCGATGACGTGGATCTTCCCGTCAGCGTAATAGGCAAACTGCTCGCTGTCGTTGTCGGGCAAGGTGCTATCATTGCTGAATCTGAGGAGGAAACGGGAGGCGTAGTCGTCGGATTTGGCGTTGAAGGTGTAGCTCGGGTTGGAGAGCAGGTCCACATCGGCGCCGGTGAGATGGTCGATGAGGTGGAGGTAGGTGAGCGGTGAGAGGTTAGAGGTGAGCGGTGAGGAGATGGTGATGGTGTAGGTGCCGTTATGCTCGGTTTTGAAGCAGACGGGCATTTCGCCAGCGTTGTTTTCGGTAAAGGCGACGGCGTAGTTGGTGCCGTTTTTCGGGAGATACACCTTGGTGTGATCGGGGTTGAGCAGCATCTTGCGGAGGCCAGTGCCTTCGCCAAAGCGGATACGGGCCATGTCGAGGTTGCTGCCATCGGCGTGGTTAAGTCGGATGTCAAGGGATTTTCCGTCTTGTCTGCTTGGCTCGTTGGAAAACACTACTTGGTCACTCGGTCCTTTGGCGATGACAAACAAACCTTGCATCGGGGCGATGACAGCACTTTCGGCAGTCATGATCTCGCTACCTTCGGCGGTCTCGCTGATCACGTAGAAGTCGGTTTTGTCGATGTAGGCATTGCAGGTGAAGGGGTTGCCGACGAGGTTGAAGCCGGTGAAGGGCTGGCCTTCATGGTATTCCAAATCCATGGAGATGTCTGCGTTGGTGGGATGGATTTCTCCTGCGAAGCTGAGCGTCTTGTCCTCACTGTTGGCATAGAGATAACCGATGCCATTGACAAGATCGGTGAAATTGTTGTCGGTTTGTTTGTAGTTGATCCACTCCTTGACTTGGTTTTGGTCGAAGTAGTATAAGTCGTAATTGTCCTCGGTCATGCCCGCAATATCGGCGATGGTCAGGTCGTCCATGACGGGGATGGCGAGGAGGGTGTAGTCGTTTTTGCCGTTGCCACCTCCATAACCCGTGATGGCCTTTTCCACTGTGGCTTGTACGTCTTCACTGGCGGTGACGAGCTGGGCACCGTTTTCAAGCACCAAGCTTTCGGCGTTGCTGCTGCTAAGGGTGTCGGTGACGGTGAGGAAACTGCCCTCGGTGATGGTCATCTTGTCGTTCTCGGCGAGTTCCAGGTTCACCAAACTGGCGGTTCCCAAGGTGAGTCCGACCATGTTGGAGTTGGAGGTCTCTCCGTCGTTGAAGATGGTTCTCAACGTGTATTGGTGGACGATATTGTTGCCGACATTGGACAGGGTGTGGCTCGTTCCGGAAAGGTTGGAGGCCACAAGGGTGTTGTTGTCATACAGATTATATTGGAAGGAGTCGTCGGTGATGTAGGTGCGAATGAGCATGGTCCCACCTTCAACACTTCCAACCCAATTTGTTGGGCCGTTGGATTCTTGGGCGGAAAAATAGGCGCCATCAGCGTTTGTGGTAGTTTCGATGCCCATGGGGTGTTGTTTTCCCTCGGGGTCGTAGATGAAGACCCATAAATCTTTGTTGTTGTTGATATGGATGAACTCTTCCGCATTAAGCTCAATGTCGCACCAACCTGTTGTGGAGGCCGTGACGGATTTTGTACCGAGCAATGTCTGGGGCTTTGCGCTGCCCGAATTTGCGGAATAGATATAAGCGGCAAAGCTTCCAGTGACGGCAGCGTAGAAGGATACTTTATACAACACCTTGTTGGCGCTCAGCATGGAGACAGGGTAACGGTGCCCGTAATAACCTCTTGCATCGGTAACACCGAACATGCTGCCCATGTTTCCATTTCCATACGTCAGTATCTCATCACCGGTTTGCGGGGCACTCCATTCGGGCTCTGCCCAGGTGAGGGCGATGTTGCTACCGTTCAGGGTAGCCGTCAAATCGGTGGGAACTGGTTCGATGGTCACAGTAACAGTGTTTGAGGGAAGTGACTGGGAACCGTTGGCGTCCTTACTTTTCACGTAATAATTATAAGTGCCGTAATTGATGTTGTCGGTGTAGGTGGTGTTGGTAACGTTGCCGATGACCACGTCGTTCCGGTAAACGTTGTAATTGGAGGCTCCCTCACCAGCGGTCCAGTTGAGTGTCACACTGAATCCCTCGCGGGTGTAGGTCAGGTTGGAAGGCTCGCCTGCGTCGCATTGCACCGGCTGGATGCCGAAGATGGCAGCCTGGTCATTGGTGAAGTTGTAGCTGCTTCCTCCTGAACCGCCACTGCCGGGGACCAGACTTGTCAACGCATAGAAGCCATCATTCCTTCCGCTCCAACCCCAGTTGAAATAAAAACGGTTGTTGTTGTCATAGCCACAGCAAACAAAAGAGTGCCCTCCAGTGCCGCGACCGCTATATTGCAATGGGCGTCGTGCATCAAGCTCTGCTTTCAACATGCTGACCCA
Source organism: uncultured Bacteroidia bacterium (assembly GCA_902783365.1). Taxonomy (GTDB): domain Bacteria; phylum Bacteroidota; class Bacteroidia; order Bacteroidales; family F082; genus Limimorpha. Next base: position 14,281 of record CACZQL010000035.1, read on the forward strand.
TGTGCTTTGGTAACTAGATCTCTCTTTGTAAGTACATGGCTGGTAGTTGAAATAGGTTTGCAGGGCGTTGACAACGTAGGCCGTAACAGCGCCGCTTCCTCCGTTGGCGGCGAGGTCATAATCCATGTCAACGGAAACGCCACAATGGTACATTAGCTTGGCAATCTCAGAGTTGGCTCGGTCAAGAGGCATATTGGCCCAATCGTAGGTGCTGGCGCCGTAGTTGACTGACTGCACGCCGTATTCGGGATGGGTTTCGGGGGTATAGGAATGTGAGCCTACTCCATGGTTGGGATACTCCCAGTATTTCATGATCTGTGCCATGGCGGTGGCCACGCAGCCGGTTACGGTTCGCTCATGGGCGGAATTGTCGTAAGGGCAGAGGTCGTTGTAAACGGGGTCTTGGTCCCAGGTGGTTTGCAGCAGGTTGTTCACGACGGCAGTCGCCAATCCGGCCTTGCTGTTGCCCTCCACCAAGTCTTTCCACAGCTGAGCGGTCTCTGGGGTGGCGCGCTCTTGGCTCTCAATGGCATACTGGATTTCGTCGTTATAACCTTGCAGCCATCCTCTCACGTTGGTGGGCATGTCTTCGGCCACAAATTTTCCTGTCAGCGAATACCCCAAGATGGGCTGCACCCGGTCGTCCGCGGCCATCACCACAAAACCTTGCTCGGCATTAAATACATACAGGTGCTGGAAACCGGCCTCCTTGCTGAGGTCGGTCAACTGGGCGGCTTTCGCGCCGTTGTTGTTCAAAAAGGTCGCCGCCGCTTTCTTGGCCGTTTCGGGTGCTACGCGCTCAGCCATCAAGGGTATGGCGGCGAATAGTAAAACAATGATAAAATAAAGCTTCTTCATGGGAACTATGTTTTTAGTATTCTTTGTTCAGGATTTGTTTATTCTTCCACTTGGGCACGTTTCGAATCCCAAATCATATAGATGATGATGGCGATATACATCACCAAAGCGATGAGGCCAGCCAACGGAATCTCGTTGAAGAAGCCGCCCTCGGCAGTGCGGGCCATCAAATCGACATTGGCGAAACGCATGATGGCGCTGATCACACCCATGAGGGCACCGCCGGCGATGAATCCGGAGGCGATCAACGTGCCGCGGTTGTAACGGGCATCGTTCAACTTCTTGTCGGTGCTGCGGGTGCTCACATACCACGACACTGCGCCGCCAATCAACAGCGGCAGGTTCAGGTCAATCGGGATGAACATACCTAAGGCGAAAGGCAGGGCCGGCACCTTGCAGAAATTCAGAATCAAGGCGATGGCCGCTCCGATGCCGTACAACAGCCAGGGGGCGTTGCCTCCCGACATCATCGGCTCGATGACCGCCGACATGGCATTGGCCTGGGGGGCCACCAAAGCGCCCTCGCCCACAAAGCCGTAGGCCTTGTTCAACACCATGATCACACCGGCCACGGTAGCGGCTGCCACAGCCACTCCGACGAACTTCCAAATCTCTTGCTTCTTGGGGGTCGTGCCAATCCAATAACCCACTTTTAAGTCGGTGATGAACGCTCCGGCCACGGCCAACGCGGTGCAGACCACGCCACCGATGATCAAGGTGGCAGTCATGCCTTGCGGACCGCTCAAACCGGCGGCCACCATCACCAACGAGGCCAGAATCAATGTCATCAACGTCATGCCACTCACAGGGTTGCTGCCCACAATGGCGATGGCGTTGGCGGCCACCGTGGTGAACAAGAAAGCGATGACGGCCACCACCAGGATGCCGATCAAGGCATGGCCGAAGTTGTGTACCACGCCAAACCAGAAGAACAGGAACGTCACAATCAACACGGCCACGATGCCGATGACGATGGTCTTCATGGGGATGTCCTGCTGGGTGCGGTCCACCGCCTCAGCGCTGGCTTTCTTGCCCTTGAACTCGTTGGCGGCCAAACCTACCGACGACTTGATGACGCCCCACGACTTGATGATGCTGATGATGCCGGCCATGGCGATGCCGCCGATGCCGATATGGCGCGCGTAGTCCTTGAAGATTTGCTCAGGGGCCATCTCACCGATGGTGAGGGTCACCCCCGTTTTCATCAGGTCGATGACTTGGTCACCCCAGATGAGGTTCATGCCAGGGATGATGATGAACCATACCAACAGGGAGCCGCAGCAAATGATGAAAGCGTATTTCAGTCCGATGATGTATCCCAAGCCCAACACGGCGGCGCCGGTGTTCACCTTGAGCATCACCTTGGCCTTGTCGGCCACAGCGTTGCCCCAGTCCATCATGCGCGTGGTGATGGTCTCCGACCACCATCCGAAGGTGGAGACGATGAAATCGTATAAACCGCCAATCAAACCGCTGATGACCAGCAACAAAGAGTCCTTGCCCTTCTTCTGTCCGCTCACCAACACCTGCGTGGTGGCCGTGGCTTCCGGGAAGGGGAACTTGCCATGCTGCTCCTTCACAAAATACTTGCGGAAAGGAATCAGAAACAGAATGCCCAGGATGCCGCCCAACAGCGAGGCGATGAACACCTGCCAGAAGTTGATCTCGATTTGGTAGCCCTTGCCTTGCAAGATGTACAAGGCGGGCAGGGTGAAGATGGCACCCGCCACCACGCCGCCGGAGCAGCCTCCGATGGACTGGATGATGACGTTCTGCGAAAGGGCGTCACTCTTGCGGGTCAACCCCGTGAGACCAATGGCGATGATGGCAATCGGGATGGCGGCCTCGAACACCTGACCCACCTTCAAACCAAGGTAGGCGGCTGCCGCCGAAAACAGAATCGTCATCACCAAGCCGACGCATACCGACCACGCCGTGACTTCTTGGTACCTTTTGTTCCTTGAGAGTATCGGTTCGTACTCCTCGCCCGGCTTCAGCTCACGCTGCGCGTTCTCGGGCAGTTTGAATTGGTCGTTCTCCATAGTATCTTATTTTATTATTATTTTCTTTTTGGTAGAATCCGCAAATATATGAAATTAGTCGTTTATTTTTCCGTCCTACAAAAAAAATCAAAAAAATGACAAAAAAGCTTGTCTAAATGGAAAGTTTACTTTACTTTTGCAGCGTCAAACCATTCTAAAAACATTACTATGAAAAAAAATTATTTGTTCCCGCACTACTTCCAATGGATTGGATTGGCGATTGCCGTCGCATCCATTGCCGCGATGATTCTTTGGCCGGAAGACCACAACTCCCTCAGGATGCCTGCGCTGTATGAGGGTTATTTCTTCGATGACGAGGGGCGTGGCGGTGCTTTCTTCACCATGGCCGACACAGGGGTGTTCACCCTCGCCATGCCGTTGCTCACCATAGGCTTGATTCTCCTCGGCTTCTCCAAGGAGAGGGTCGAGGACGAGTATGTGCATTATCTCAGGGCGCAGAGCCTTGTGTGGTCCACTTACGTTACGGCGGGGCTGTTCATTCTGGCTACGCTGCTGATCTATGGCATCACGTATCTTTTTGTGCCATATCTGGTGTTCTATGTGTTCCTCCTGTTGTTCATCGTGAAGTTCAAACTTGCCTTGTACAGGGTCAACAAAGGAGGTGAGCGATGAAGAACCGTTTGAAAGTGGCCCGGGCCGAGATGGACCTCACGCAGGAGGATTTGGCCAAGCTTATCGGTGTGAGTCGCCAGACCATCAACGCGGTGGAGTCAGGTCGTTATGTGCCATCCACCGTCCTGGCCCTCAAGATGGCCAGGGTGTTCGGAAAACAGGTGGAGGACCTCTTCGGTTTGGAAGAGGGCGAGTGAGCCTTGACGAGTTTCTTCTCAGGAGCGCATGGGCGTGGACGGATGTCATCGGATCAAGGTGTTTCCGATGCGGCATTCCAGACAGCGCTTCCTCCGACAGTAGTGGCTGTAGAGATGCAGCAATGCCTGCGTCTGCATGGCGTTCCCGGCTTTCACCCCAAGGGCGGCGAAGCGCCTCACCACGCTGTTGTCCTCCGCCTCGGTGTCCTCCAAGAACCTCAAGGCCTTCTCGCAGTGCGAAGGACTCTTGTGGAACTGCCCGTAGCAGAACAGCAAGGGCACCACGGCGTTGATGACCAACACGTCGGCAGCCCCTTGTCCCAGATGTTTCGGTTTCATGGCGGGACTGTGCTCGGAGGGTGTCTCGGCGGTCGCCGTGAACCGGTAATGCGAGTCCCAGTAATCCGATGCCTTCACGTCGAACAGGACCTTCACCGTCTCAGCGTCCTCCGCCTCCTTGATTTTGGAGAAGAGGCAACCGTGCTGGTGAATCATTTGCGCCACCTGCGCGATGCGCACCGTGGGGAAGTTCACCGGGCGCATCCGCATGAATTTCCACCGTTCCGGAGGCATCGTCAGTAGGCCGAATTTGGCGCGCATCGCCTCGAACTCCCTGCGAAGCAAAAGGGGATAGGGCTCCTGAGGCACGGCGTCGAGAAAACCCGCGCAGCCCAAAAGCATGGCCTCCACTTGGGTGAGGTTGTCGGCGTGTTTCAAGAGCGTCTTGAGGGGCAGGAGGGAGGCAAGGGTCTCGAAGGCCTCGTTGTTGACTTTCATCCCAAAGTAGCGCAGCACCAGGCGGTAGAGCGTGTCCTCCCAGTCGAACTTGCCCGCTTCGAGGGTCCTCGCCACGTTTTTCGACTTCTCCTCCAGCCGTTCAACGGCCATCCGTTCCAGCCAGGTGTTTCGCGTGAACGGCGGCACTTGCTGTAGTTGCCGCTCGCAGGCGATCCATCGCTGGGCGGTCACAAACCGCTGGTAGTCATCGAAAAGCCGTTCGTCGAATTGCCCTTTCAGTGCGACGACAGGCACGTCGTTCACCATCGTGTCGTGCTCATACACCACATGCAGCACCACGTTCCGGTAGGCTCGGTCCTGCTGGTGCCCATGCCGGTTCCAGTCGGAGGTCCTCACGTGGATCTCCACATGGCCGGCCCAAAGCTGCTCGCCGAGGCCGATTTTCGCCTCCAGGTAGTCGGGTCCCGAGTCGGTGTTTCGGAACCCGGGGTTGACCACTTCCACGGGCGTCCCCGTGACGGTGCTCAGTTTCCTGTTGATGAGCCGGTTTTCCCAAAGATAGTATAAGAATCTCTCGTTCATGTTTGCGTGGCGGCGGGCTTTTGTGTCCGCCGTCCGAAACAATGTACCGAGGAAGGGTGAAATGTTACAGGGGAACGCGAAAAAAAATAGGGGCGGACTCTTAAATCCGCCCCTACCATCAAATATTCTGTCGTTTTGTAAGAGGTGTCGTTGGGTTTTATTTGGCGAAGCTGACGGCGCGGGTCTCGCGGATCACGGTGATCTTGATTTGTCCCGGGTAGGTCATTTCGTTTTGGATTTGTTTCGACAGGTCGTAGGCGATGCGGTCGGCGTCGGCGTCGGTCACCTTGTCGGCGCCCACGATGACGCGGAGTTCGCGGCCGGCTTGGATGGCGTAGGTCTTCACCACGCCGGGGTAGCTCATGGCCATGTCTTCCAGCTTGTTGAGGCGTTGGATGTAGGCTTCCACCACTTCGCGGCGAGCGCCGGGGCGTGCGCCGGAGATGGCGTCGCACACTTGGACGATGGGGGCGATGAGGGTCTCCATCTCGATCTCGTCGTGGTGGGCGCCGATGGCGTTGCACACGTCGGGTTTCTCTTTGAACTTCTCGGCGACTTTCATGCCCAGGATGGCGTGCGGCAGTTCTTCCTCGTTCTCGGCCACCTTGCCCAGGTCGTGGAGCAGACCGGCGCGCTTGGCGGTCTTGGGGTTGAGACCCAGCTCAGCGGCCATGGTGGCACTGAGCTTGGCCACCTCGATGGAGTGCTGGAGCAGGTTCTGCCCGTACGACGAGCGGTATTTCATGCGTCCGATCATCTTGATGAGGTCGGCGCTCATGTTGTGGATGCCGAGGTCGATGACGGTGCGTTTGCCGGTTTCAATGATCTCTTGATCGACTTGTTTCTCCACTTTGTGGACCACTTCCTCGATGCGGGCGGGGTGGATGCGGCCGTCGGTGACCAGCTTCTGGAGCGAGAGGCGGGCGATTTCGCGGCGGATGGGGTCGAAGCCGGAGAGCAGGATGGCGTCGGGGCTGTCGTCGATGATGATCTCCACGCCGGTGAGCGACTCAAGGGCGCGGATGTTGCGGCCCTCGCGGCCGATGATGCGTCCCTTGATCTCGTCGTTCTCGATGTTGAACACGCTCACGGTGTTCTCGATGGCGGTCTCCGCCGCGGTGCGCTGGATGGTCTCCAGCACCACCTTCTTGGCGGTCTGGCTGGCACTCATCTTGGCGTCCTCGGTGATTTCCTTCACATAGACCATGGCCTCGGCCTTGGCGTCGTCCTTGATGAGCTCGATGAGCTGCGCCTTGGCGTCCTTGGCCGAAAGGCCCGAGATGGTCTCCAGTTTCTTGGTCTCTTCTTCGTAGATGTGCTCCAACTCGGCTTTGCGTTTGCCGATGGCTTCCTGCTGCGAGGCCAGGCTCTGCTGCTGGCTCTGGAGCTCTTTGCTCTTGCGCTGGATCTCCTCCATCTTCTGGTTGGCCTGCTGCTGCATCTGGTTGACCTTGTTCTCGGTCTTCTGCAACTCGCGCTTGCGTTCGTTGCAGGCCTTCTCATGCTCGTCTTTCATCTGGAGGAACTTCTCCTTGGCTTGGAGGATACGCTCTTTCTTGATGACCTCGGCCTTCTCCTTGGCTTCTTCAAGGTAGGCGTCGGCTTCCTTCGTCACGGCTTTCTTCAACAAGGTGGCCGTGACCAAATAACCTATGGCCAATCCCACAATGAGGGCGGCTATAGGGAGGATGATGCTTAATGTTGATGCGAGTAATACCATTTTAACTCAGTTTTACCCGGATACGCGGAGGGAGGGAAAAAGAGACTGTCTGCCCTTAGGGAAAAGAATAAACCCCTTAAAACACGCTTATGGCCACCGTGTTGCGCAAACGTCCACCGGCACCAGAGTGCTCCCCGAAGGGATGAGGCCTGTTTTTGCAGTGCACGAGTAAACCGAGTTATTGATTTGATATGTTGAGTTTACCTGATGCGTTCGGGCAGACAGTTTCTAAATTTTCAAAGAACCACTATAGTTGTTCGCTCAGCAAGCTGTTCAGTTCGTTGAGCTTCCGTTCCAGATTCTGATCGCGAAAGCCCAACTCGGACTCGTATTTCACCGTGGAGGTCGCAAATTGCAAGGCCGTCATCGACAACAAGTCCTGAATGTCCTTGAATGCGTAATGAGCGGAGTACGACTTGATTCGCTCGTTGATCATCGCCGCTGCCTTCCTTACCTTCTCCTCGTCGGCACGCGCCACCGTCAACTTGTACGACCTGTCGGCTATGACGATGTTGATGGTGATCTCCTCCATGGCTATGTCCTATTATCTGACTTACTCTTTCGTGTTCAGCATCGAAACGCACAGATCAATCTCCTTTACCAACTCCTTGATGAGCTTTCTTCCTTCTTTAATCTCTTCCTCGTTGTTGCCGAGTGCGTTAACGATTGTAATTTTATTTATTTTATCTTTCAACTCCTGGTTCGCTCGCTCCAGGGCCTCGTTTTGTTCACGAAACGCCTGGTTCTCACTCGCCAAACGCCTGTTCTCCTCCGTAAGCTGACGCCTCACATCAATGAGCTTCCTAAGCTTGATCTCAATCTCAGATAATATGATGCTCATGTCAGTCATCCGTGGCAGGCTTGGAATTGTGCCACAAAAATACTACTTTTGTTCGTTTCATCTGCATTTTTTCAAAAAAAAATCTATTACTTTTGCCACTTCTTTTCTCAAAGCCATGAAAAAATTGCCTTTTGTCATGTTACTTCTACCCCTGTTGGCGCTTTCATGCCGCCATCATGCCCCTGTCACCCTTACCTTTGTCGAAACCACCGACACCCACGGCGCGTTCAGCGAATGCGCCAACGACGCCACGGTGCTCCGTCAGATGCGACAACAGCTCGGCGACCGCCTCGTCCTGCTCGACAACGGCGACAACCTCCAGGGCACACCTTATCAATATTGCTCCAACCGCGACGCCGGACAACCCAACCTCACGTCGGCTTTTCTCAATTACTTCCCCTACGATGTGGTGGGGGTGGGCAACCACGACGTGGAGGCGGGTCGTGACGTCCTCGACCGCCTTTGCTCCGAACTCACCATGCCGATAGTATGCGCCAATGTCCTCGATGAGACCACGGGCGAACCCTATTGGAAACCCTACGTGGTGCTGCAACGCCATGGCTACAAAATCGCGGTGCTGGGCCTCCTCACTCCATACGTGGTGACCTGGGTGCCTGAACGCTTGCGTCCGGGTCTGCGCTTCGAGAAGGCGGAAGACGTCGCCGCGCATTGGGTCAAGCTCATCCGCGAGAAAGAACGGCCCGACCTCCTGGTCGGCCTCTTCCACTCAGGCTGGGAACCGCAAGAACAGAACCTTCCCGAGGATGCTCCTCTCGGTCGTGAGAACGCCACGAAATGGATCGCCGAAAACGTGCCGGGTCTCGACCTCGTGTTCTATGGCCACGATCACCGCGCCAAGGCTTCCAAGGTGGTCAACACGCAAGGCGACACCGTGTTCGTCGTGAACTCGGGCTGCCGTGGCAACAACCTGGCCATGGCCGAGGTGACGCTCTCGCGACACCAAGCCCCGAAGATTGAGGTGAGCCTGCTGCCTACCCAAGATCAAGAGCCCGACAAGGAGTTCCTGGCCTTGCTCCAGCCTTATCTTGACCGCGCCCAAGCCTATCAGGAACAGGTGGTGGCGGAACTACCCGTCTCCATCGCCCCCGACGACGTGTTCAAAGGCTCCTGCCTCTGGGTCGATGAAATCCACCGCTGCCAGCTCGATGTGGTGGCCTCCCTCGGGATGCCCGCCGACATCTCCCTGGCCGCCGCCCTCTCGCGCCAAGGCGGTTTGGAAAAAGGGACGCTCACCGTGAAGGACTTCTTCAAATGGTACCCTTTCGAGAACTCCCTGGCCGTGATGGAGATGACGGGAAACGATGTGCGCAAACACCTCGAGTATTCCTACGAGATGCGCAACACCATCTATAATTTCGACTGCGCCGCGGGCATTCGCTATCAGATTGATTCCAACAAGCCCTACGGAGCGAGGGTGACCATCTTTGGCATGGACGACGGCAGCCCGTTCCATCCCGACAGCACCTACCGGGTGGTGCTCAACTCGTACCGCTCCATGGGCGGGGGAAACCACTTCGTCAACGGCTGCGGCTGGGCGCAAGACGACATCAAAGCCCATCGCGTCTGGAACAGCGAGGAGGACCTCCGTTCCTTGATGATCGAATGGGCACAAGCCAAAGGCACGATGGACGCGGAGCCCATCGGTAACTGGACGGTGCGGTAAGTCTCAAGGGCTTAAGGACGCCATTCTTTGATATAAGACATGAATTCGTTTCGCACGCGGAGGTCCGACTTGAACACTCCGGTGAGGGAGGTTGAGATCATGTAGCCATCCTTTCTTGCGCCACGGCTCTCCTTGCACATGTGGCGGCCTTTCATCATCAGGGCCATGCCCAGTGGGGGATATTCGTCGCCAAGGGCCTCGGTGAGCATGTCAACCACCTCTTGCACAAGACGCTCCTGCACCTGGAGCTTGGAAGAACAATAGTCCACCACACGCCCGATCTTCGAGAGCCCAAGGATGCGTCCCTTGCGGTTGGGGATGTAGGCGAACCAGTATTCGCCAAAGAAGGTGCGGCAATGGTGCTCACAGACCGAATAGAACGGCCCATTGTCGATGACCATGTTGTCGTAAATGATGCCGTCCTGCCCGTTGGGGAAGGTGGTGATGACGGGTTTCTGCGTGGGGTCGTAGCCCCGGAACATCTCCTTGAACATCCGCAACATGCGGTCAGGCGTCGCGACGAGACCGACCCGGTTGGGGTCTTCTCCAAAATACTCGAACAGCTCCCGTAGGTGCTGTTTCGCTTGCTCCTCAGTGATCATTATTACTTCTTCACAATGAATTTCTCAGTCTTCCACGGTTGTCCGTCGGCGATGAAGCTGCAGAAATAAACGCCTGCCTGAAGGTCGGCCACGTCGAAGCTCAGCTTGCCCTGGCTCATGCCGTTGACCGTCTGTCTCGCCACTTCCTGGCCAAGGAGGTTGTACAACACGGCTTCAAGGGTGCCTGTGCTTTTCACATCGAAGCTCACTGTGCTGGAAGCAGGGTTGGGATAGGCGCGGCCTACAAAGGCTTGATGCTCGTTGACTTCCTCGGCGTTGTAGGTAAACCACACCTCCACGCAGATGCGATCTTCCGCATTGTCGGAAGGATAAGCGTAGTACTTCACAATGGAAGTGCCGTTGAGGAACTGGCTGGGATCTCCGGAATAGTTGGGGTCGATGTTGTGATGGAAAGAGAGGCCCGCCTCCAAGGGGTCGTTCAAGGAGTTGGGAAGGATGGGCAGCGCCACAGGACTGACCACGACCGCTGGAGTGTAGCACATTCCCCAGCAGAACGAGTTCTGTGAACCTTCCACCAGCTGAATCTCCTCCTTCTCCACCATGACTTCAAGGGTGGCATCGGTCAGATTCCGGATCTCCATCTCTTGGATCATCTCACCCCACGGGGTCAATGAGTCGCATAAGACAATGGCGTTGTTTTCCAAGGCTTCGCCGTTGAGCTCGAAACGAAGGCTCTGGGCCGACAAGACTCCCACCATGGCGGTCAGGAGCAAAAAGAGTAATGACTTTCTAATCATATTATTCGTTTTTAATTGTTTCAACTTGCAAAAATGCGAAATATTTCCTCATTCCGCAAGAAAAAGTTTAATTTTGCGCTAAATTTTTTCAATGAAGCTGACAATACTCGACACAATTGACTCCACCAACGCTTTTTTGCTTGGGTTGTCCGAGGCGGAAAGGGTAGGGGCGGTGGCCTTCGCGCGTGAACAGACCGCCGGCAAAGGCATGGGATCCAACACTTGGGAAAGCCAATCGGGCATGAACCTCACCTTCAGCATGGGGGTCGATATGTCGTTCCTCCCCGCCGCCGACCAGTTCCTCCTTTCGCAAGCGGTGCCGCTGGGGCTGCTCGATGTCCTCGATACCGTTCTTCCCGCTGACAAACTCTTCGTGAAATGGCCCAACGACCTGCTTTTCGACCGACGGAAACTCTGCGGCATCCTCATCAACAGCACCATCCACGGCATGGGAATGGGAGTTTCTGTGATAGGCATTGGATTGAATGTCAATCAGATGCAATTTCAAGACTGGCCTACACATCCCATCTCCATGAAGATGATTCTTGGAGAAGACGTGGCGTTGGAACCGCTCTTGGAACGTCTGGTGACCGCGGTGCAAGCCCGTGTCGGCAACCTGAAATCTCCCGAAGGAATTGAAATAATAAAAAAGGACTATCTGTCCCGCCTCTACCGTTACCACACTTGGGCAGCCTACGAAGTGGATGGCCAAATTGTGAAACGTTTCATCACTGGCATCGACACATTCGGTCGCTTACGCACCCTCGATCCCGAAAACCATGAACACCTTTATGAGGTGAAGGAAATTCGGAATGCGGAATGCGGAATGCGAAATACCTTACTCCGATAGGTTATTCCGCATTCCGAATTCCGAATTCCGCATTAATGCGCCTCGCTCCACGCCCCAGGGTCCTTCCTCCATTCCATCAGCGACTCTTGGTCGGCTTCGGAGATGTAGTTTTCCTCGATGGCCTTGTAAATCAAGGTTTCGTAGTTGGTGAGGGTGAACAGCTGGCAGTCCTTGGCCTTGAAGTTTTCGGCGGCGGCGGGCAGCTGGTAGGTGAAGATGGCCAGCATCCCCTTGACGATAGCTCCGGCCTCGCGCAGGGCATCCACGGCCAGGAGGCTCGACTTGCCGGTGGACACTAGGTCCTCGATGACGATGACCGACTGCCCCGACTCGATGACGCCCTCAATCTGGTTCTGCATCCCGTGCGATTTCTTCTCCGATCTCACATACACGAAAGGCAACCCCAGCTCCTGCGCCACCAGCGCGCCTTGGGCAATACCCCCGGTGGCCACGCCGGCAATGACGTCGGGCTTGCCAAAATGCTGCATCATCTGTTCCACAAACTGCTGGCGGATGTAGGTCCTGACCATCGGATACGACAAAGTGACCCGATTGTCGCAATAAATGGGGCTGTGCAGGCCGGAAGCCCAGGTGAAAGGGTTCTTAGGATTGAGTTTCACAGCCTTGATTTGTAAAAGATGCATCGCTAAAATCAGCGCGGAGTCGTCATATTTCATAAATTGTCTATTTTTGCGGGATGAATCATCCATTGATTTTGAATTGCAAATGTACAAGATTTTTTACGAACAGAGGGCATTGATTTTTCCAAATATCGACGAAAAAACGTTGGTGTTGGATGCAACTGCCCAAGAATTAGAGACATACGAGGCTCAAAAAATCCATAATTTTTTTCGCCAGTGGTTGGTGACCCCTCTTGACGAGGATGTGGTGATTGACCATTTGACCCCGGAGGTGCTTTCTGCCGCCCTGTGCCAGACCTTTGTGATGGCTCCCGCTGCGGGGGGCGTGGTGCTGCATGACGGGCAGTTCGCCGCCATCGAGCGCCACGGCATTCCCGACCTCCCCAAAGGTCACCTCGAAGAAGGGGAGAAGGCGGTTGACGCCGCCGTCCGCGAGGTACAGGAAGAGACTGGCCTCCAGCAACTGAGTGTCGTGCGCCAGCTGCCCTCGTCATGGCACTGCTACTTCTATGAGGACGAATGGCGTTTGAAACAAACCAGCTGGTTCCTCATGGAGACCCCCGACGCCTCCTCCCTGCAACCCCAACAGGATGAAGACATCACCGAAGTGGTGTTCCTCGGCCCTTCCGACCTGGACTGGTTCCTGAAAAACACCTACCGATCCCTCGCCGACACCCTCGGTCTCGATTTGCATCAACTATTAACTGATAACTGATAACTGATAACTGTCAACTTCCAACTATGAAAAGAATTGCCGTATTCCCTGGCTCGTTCGATCCTATCACCCTCGGACACCGTTCCATCGTGCTTCGAGCCCTGCCCATGTTCGACATCATCTATGTGGCCGTGGGCGTCAACATGGAGAAACGTACCACCTTCACCCTCGAAAACCGCATCGCTTGGGCCAAGGCCGTCTTCGCCGACTTTCCCAACGTCATTGTGGAGAGTTACGACGGACTCACCGCCGACTATTGTAAAAAGGTGGGGGCCAAGTTCATCATCCGTGGCCTTCGCAGCGGTTCCGACTTCGAGTACGAGAACATGATCTGCCATGCCAACAAGCGTCTCCATCCCGAGTTGGAAACTGTGTTCCTCCTCACCGAGAGCGAACTGGTCGGCGTGAGCTCCAGCGTGGTGCGCGACATTTATAAAAACGGTGGCGACACCTCCAAATTTGTGCCGGAAGAGGTCGTGCTGAAATAATCCTCGGGTTTTTCCGTTATCATGGAGTCAACCTTGACTTTGAATCCATGAAACGAATCCTTTTCCTGCTTTTCCTGTCGCTCTCCCTCATCGGCATGGCCTCCAACGAGGTCGTCGTGTCGGGTCGTGTGAACGCTCCCGGAACCCTTGTCCGGCTGATGGTTTACGACGACCTGCTCAACATGCATGAGAGCCAGGTCGCCGAGACGACCTCCGACGAGCAAGGCTTCTTCCTGCTCGAAGGGAAGATCCCGTGTTTCCTCTCGGGCCGCATCGCCGTGGGCCTGGAGAGCGTCGATCTCTTTCTCACCCCGGGCGCGTCGTACAACGTGGCCATCACCCTCCCCGAGCAAGACCCCCACGCCTCCTACTTCGAACGGCAGTCGCCTACCTTGCGGGTCAAGACCGCCTCCGATAGGGGCGCCTACCGCCAAATCATCGAGTCGGAACAGATCATCAGCGCCTATATCCTTAATTATTTCGATGCGCTGTACCGCCGCCACCAATACCGCTACCTCGACTCCATCAAGGCTGCCATCGATGCGGAGCTGAAGGTGCAAAACGAAAATGTGAAACACCAAAACGACTATAAAATCGCCTCGGTTCAGATGGCCGTCAACGCCGATGGAGGCAAGAAAGTCATCAAGGAGTTCTTCGACGGAAAGCCGGTGCTCTACCATTGTCCCTCCTACATGGATCTCTTCAAGGACCTGTTCGCCAACAAGTTCTGGCAGTCGCCTTACCTGATGGACGCTTTCCAAGACGCCTTCTGGACGGGGCCGACGGCCTTCAAGGAATACCTCGACACCGACCCTTTCATGGCCCGCAATCCCCGGTTGGCCGAAATGATCACCATCTATAACTTGCGGACCATGTACTATGAGCAGCCCACGTTGCGAAAAGCCGTCAAGGACCACCTGAAGGCCATTCGCGACCGGAGCTCATACGCCGAGACCAAAACGATGGTGAACAACATGCTGGCCCGTTTCGACCGTTTCGCCAAAGGCGCCGACGCCATCGACTTTGAGCTTGCTGACACCCAAGGCAACAAGGTGCGGCTCTCCGACTTCAAGAAGTCGATGGTGGTGCTCCAGTTTGTGGAGGGATCGTCAAAGACCGTGGACCACCAATTCGAGACCCTCGCCGAACTCCATCGCCAATGGGGACCGAAAGTGCAGCTGCTCACCATCACCACCAAAGACCAACTGACGGTGTGGGAGAAACGTTTCCGCGAAAACCACTACGACTGGCCCTTGCTCAACCTCGGCAACGACATCCTCCTGCTGGAACAGTACGAGGTGCGCACCTTCCCAGATTATTTCATCCTTCTCCCCGGCAACAAATTCGGCATGGCTCCCGCCCCCTCACCTGACCAAACCCTGAGCGAATACGTTGACGGCATGCTTTAGTTTGGGGGAGTGGTGAACGACTGAAAAATTGAAGTGCCTGACTTTTTGTCGTTTCTTTCCGCCATGTCGGATAAATTCCCTACCTTTGCACGATTTTTGCTTAACAAGCAATCTCTTAATTCTAAATTCATCATTCTAAATTCAACATAATAGATGGGATTTTTTCAAAAACTATTCGGCGACAAGGCCTCCCGCGACAATAAAGCCTTGCAGCCCATACTTCAAAAGACACTCAAGGCCTACGACGAGATTGTGAAGCTTGATATCGACTCCATCCGTCATAAGACCAAGGAGTTCCAAGAATACATCAAGAGCCAAACCGCCAGCGAGGCCACAGAGATCGCCAATCTCAAAGCCCGGGTCGATGCCAACCCCGACATGGATCCCGACGAGAAAGAGAAGATCTATACCGAGATTGACAAGATTGAAAAGCGCGAGCTCGAAAAAATCGAGGACGCCCTCAACGAGATCTTGCCCCAGGCCTTCTCCGTGGTGAAAGCCGCCGCCAAATATTTCTGCGAGCATGAGACCGTCAAAGTGAAAGCCACCGACCTCGACCGTGAGCTGGCCTCCAAATACGAGCACATCACCATCGAGGGCGACTACGCCTATTACAAAAACTCCTGGATGGCAGGCGGCAACCTCGTCACCTGGGATATGGTGCACTACGACTGCCAGATCATCGGCGGCATCGTGCTGCACCAGGGAAAGATCGCTGAGATGGCCACTGGCGAAGGTAAAACCCTCGTCGCCACCCTGCCGGTCTATCTCAACGCCCTCGCGGGTAAAGGCGTCCACGTGGTCACCGTCAACGACTACCTCGCCAAACGTGACTCCGAATGGATGGGCGCCATGTACGAATTCCTCGGCCTCACCGTCGATTGCATCGACAAACATGAACCCAACACCGCCGCCCGCCGCCGCGCCTATCTGTGCGACATCACCTACGGCACCAACAACGAGTTCGGCTTCGACTACCTGCGTGACAATATGACAGGCAACCCTGACGAACTCGTGCAACGCAAACACCACTACGCCATCGTTGACGAGGTGGACTCCGTGTTGATTGACGATGCCCGTACACCTCTGATCATCAGCGGTCCCACCCCCCGAGGCGACCTCCAGGAGTTCGACCAGCTGAAACCCGATGTCGTCAACCTGTTCGACGCCCAAAAACGCCTCGTCACCACCATCCTCGCCGAGGCCAAAGCCATCCTCACCAACCCCGCGTCCACCGATGAGCAGAAAAGCCATGGCGCCGACCTGCTGTTCCGCTCCTACCGCGGCCTCCCCAAAAACAACGCCCTCATTAAGTTCCTCAGCGAGGAAGGCATGAAGACCCTCCTCCAAAAGACCGAAGGCTTCTACATGCAAAACCGCGGCGAGAACATGCACCTCATCGACGATGAGCTCTACTTCGTCATCGACGAGAAACTCAATACCGTCGATCTCACCGAGAAAGGTATCGACACCCTCTCTGCCGCCTACAAAACGCCCGACTTCTTCGTGATGCCCGACGTGGGTGCCGAGATCGCCGACCTCGAGCACTCCGACCTCTCCAACGACGAGAAAGTGCTCCGCAAAGCCGAGCTCATGCGCAACTTCTCCGAGAAGTCGGAACGCCTCCATACCGTGCGGCAGCTCCTCAAAGCCTATACGCTCTTCGAGAAGGACAAGGACTATATCATCCAAGACAACAAGGTCAAGATCGTGGATGAGCAAACTGGTCGTGTCATGGAAGGCCGCCGCTGGTCCGACGGACTCCACCAGGCCGTGGAAGCCAAGGAAAACGTCAAGGTGGAGGCTGCCACCCAAACCTACGCCACCATCACCCTCCAGAACTACTTCCGTATGTACCACAAACTGGCGGGTATGACAGGTACCGCTGAAACGGAGGCGGGCGAGTTCTGGGACATCTATAAACTCGACGTGGTGGTCATCCCCACCAACCGTCCCATCGCCCGTATCGACCACGAGGACATGGTGTTCCGCACCAAACGCGAGAAATACAACGCCGTCATCGAAGAAATTCAGAGACTCATCTCCATCGGACGTCCCGTGCTGGTCGGCACCACCTCCGTCGAGATCTCCGAGTTGCTGAGCCGCATGCTCACGCGAAAAGGCATCCCGCACAATGTGTTGAACGCCAAGTTGCACTTCAGGGAGGCCCAGATCGTCCGCGAGGCTGGTCAGGCAGGCACCGTCACCATCGCCACCAACATGGCTGGCCGTGGTACCGATATCAAGCTCGGTCCCGGCGTGAAAGAGGCCGGCGGTCTCGCCATCATTGGCACCGAACGCCACGAGTCGCGCCGTGTGGACCGACAGCTGCGTGGCCGTTCCGGACGTCAAGGCGACCCCGGTAGCTCTCAGTTCTACGTCTCCCTCGAAGACGACCTCATGCGTATGTTCGGATCCGACCGCATCGCCCCCCTCATGGACCGCATGAAGATGGAAGAAGGCGAGGTCATCCAACACCCCATGATCACCAAACAAATCGAAAAAGCCCAAAAGAAAGTCGAAGAGAACCACTTCGGCGTGCGTAAACACCTGCTCGAATATGACGACGTGATGAACTCGCAACGCACCGTCATCTACAGCAAACGCCACCACGCCCTCTTCGGCGAACGCCTCTCCATCGACATCAACAACATGATGTACGACCTCGGCGAGAAACTCCTCAACGACGCCCGCGACGCCAAAGACTACGAGGCCCTGAAAATGGACCTCCTTGCCACCATGGGCATCGATGTGCCTTTCGATGAAACCGAGTTCGAACGCTCGAAAACGGAACCCCTAGCACAGAAAATCTTCGACGCAGCCCTGGAGCATTACCGCGAGAAGTCACGCATCATCGGCGAGAAAACCATGCCAGTCATCAAAAACGTTTACGAACGTGAAACACGCTTCGAGAACATCGCCATCCCCATCACCGACGGCAAACACGGCATGAACGTCATCGTCAACCTCAAGAAAGCCGTCGAAAACGGCCCGCGCGAGGTCAGCCTCTGCATCGAGAAAAGCATCACCCTTGGCCTCATCGACAACGCATGGAAAGAACACCTCCGCGAACTCGACGACCTGAAGGAGTCCGTGCAAAACGCCTCCTACGAACAGAAAGACCCGCTGGTGATCTATAAACTCGAGTCGTTCAACCTCTTCAGCGCCATGATCGAGAGAATCAACGAGGACGTCATCTCCTTCCTGATGCGCGCCGACATCCCGGTGCAGGAAGCCGACGACGTGCGTGAACACCGCGCCCGCGGCATCGACCGCTCCCAAATGCGCGAACAACGCAACGACCTGCTCTCCCAAGCCCACAGCAATACCCAACAACGTGAGGTTACCCAACCGATCCGCGTGGAAAAGAAAGTGGGCCGCAACGACCCATGCCCCTGCGGCAGTGGCAAGAAATACAAGAACTGCCACGGAAAGATGGAAGAATAAATTCGGAATGCGGAATGCGGAATGCGGAATAACCTATCGGAGTAAGGTATTCCGCATTCCGCATTCCGAATTCCGCATTAATCCGCAAACAGTCTCACGATATTAAGGATGACCTGTGCGGCTTTCTCCATGCTCTCCAGCGGGACGTATTCCAGCTTGCCGTGGAAGTTGTGCCCGCCGGCAAAGATGTTGGGGCAGGGGAGTCCCATGAACGACAGGTTGGCGCCGTCGGTACCGCCACGGATGGGCTGCACCTTGGGCTTGACACCCGCCATCTCCATGGCTTTGAGGGCTTTCTCCACAATGAAGAAATGCGGCTCCACTTCCTGGCGCATATTGTAATACTGGTGCTTCAGCTCCAGAGTCACCACATCCCCGTATTTCTTGTTCAGGAACTCTACCACGGCAGTGATTAAAGCCTTCTTCTCTTCGAATTTGGCCCGGTCGTGGTCGCGGATGATGTAGGTCAAGGTGGTCTCTTCCACAGTGCCGTTAATCGAAATTAGATGGAAGAACCCTTCGTAGCCTTGCGTGTAACGGGGACGTTGCTCCACAGGAAGCATCTCGTTGAGTTCCATGGCGATGAGCATCGAGTTCACCATCTTGTCCTTGCCATAACCGGGGTGGATGTTGCTGCCCTGCACGTGAATCTTGGCACCAGCGGCGTTGAAGTTCTCGAACTCCAGCTCCCCGATCTCGCCTCCGTCCATGGTGTAAGCGTACTTGGCTCCGAATTTCTTCACGTCGAACTTCACCACACCGCGACCGATTTCCTCGTCGGGAGTGAAGCCAATCTTGATCTCACCGTGCTTGAACTCAGGATGCTCCATCATGTATTGCGCGGCCACCATGATCTCGGCCACACCGGCTTTGTCGTCGGCCCCCAACAGGGTGGTACCATCGGTGGTAATCATGGTCTGGCCTTTGTATTGGGCCATCTCGGGAAACTCCGACGTGCGCAACACGATGTTCTTCTCGGCGTTCAACACGATGTCGCCCCCGTCATAGTTGGGGAAGATCTGCGGCTTGATGTCCTTGCCCGAGGCATCGGGCGAGGTATCGACATGGGCGATAAATCCGATGGCCGGCACCTCTTTGTCGGTGTTCGAGGGAATGCTCGCCATCACATAACCGAACTCGTCCAACTCGGCTTGGATGCCCATGGCCAACAACTCGTCGCGTAACATCTGCAACAGATTCAACTCTTTCTCAGCACTCGGCTGACTCTCTGATTCTTCATTCGAGGTCGTCTCCACAGCGACGTACCTTAAAAACTTGTCAAGTAATTTCTCCATCTGCTAATGATTTATTTGTGTGTTATTTGTCGGCGAATTAAGCTAATTATGCGAATCTTTCACCTTTCACCTCTCACCTCTCACCTCTCACCTCTCACCTCTCACCTCCCCCAGCCTCGGCGGTCCATACACCAGATTCTTGCATTCATACACAAAGATGTTTCTCACCACCTTGCCTCGGCGCTCGATGGGGATGATGCCTACTAAGTTGATTTCGTGAAAGTTGGTGTAGGCGTAGGCTTGTTCAGGATCAATAAAGAAATGGCTGTCGGCTAAATACCAGTAATTGGCACCTATGGTAAACCCTCCCTCCACCTCATTGATCCATTGGTATTTGTGAATCCTGTCCAAAGTGCCGTAGCCCAGGGTTTTCATACCCAGGGGCCTCGCCACATAATAATCCATGCTTGCTGTCGGGAACCAGTTGTTGCCGATAAAGGCATCCTCTTCCTTCATCTCTCCTTGGGCGATACGTTCCGCTCGTAGGGCGGCGAACTTGTCCTCCAATTGCCTCCATCCGTAAAGGTCAAGGCTGAAGTCGTCCTTGCCCACCTCGCGGGCCTCGGTATGCCGATCCAAGGGGATGAAACCCGTTTTGATTTCCAACACGCCAATGACGAGCACCAAGCCCAAAACAGTCAATGCCGTTGCCATGAGCCTTCGCGCTTGCTGGTTTTTTTTCAAATCGCCCATCCACACGGCGCTGAGCAACAACAACAAGTTGTAAGCCGGTCCCGTCCAGTGGGGCAGGGTGCTGTGGGTCAACGAGAAAAACCAAAACAGTCCCACCATGGGTAAGGCGGTGAGCAGGATGAGCCGCTGCACCCTCGCATCCAGGGAGAGTCTCTTCCGGAAAGCGGCCACCACGGCAAGAAACGCCACTACCACGTTGACCGGGTTGTTATAAAAGAACTCGCCCGCCAACTCCGTGCCGAAACTTGAGAGGTTCAGCGACCCCGACAATCCCACCCGGTCTCCATGAAACCTGAAGCTGATGAAATCGTTTTGGAAGTTCCAAATCACTATGGGCAGACAACAAAGGATGGTGATGAATATCGAGATATATAAATATGGATTTTTTAACTTCTTTCGGTCGTGGCATAACAGATAGGCGAGGAAACCGATCCAAAGGAAGGCTCCTGTGTATTTGGAGAGGATGGACAGTCCGATAAGCAAACCCGCCCACAAAAGGTGTTTGGCCTTCTCCTGTTTCAGATAGCGCGCCAGCAGGAGAAATGCGCCCCACCAAAACACACTTAAAGGCGTGTCGGGCAGAATAAACACACCGGTAATGACAAAGGCATAGATGGAGGCGGTGTAAAGCAAGGCTGCCCGGAGTCCAGTGCCCTCATCCTTGAGCTCCCGCCCAATCTGATAGACCAGCCAGGTGTTGAGGGTCATCAGCACTACCGACGAGAGTCGGATGAACAACTCACTGTCGAACAATAAGTTGAGCGAGAATAGCTGAATCACCCAGCCTACCATCCCCGGATGGTCGAAATGACTCCAGTCCGGGTATTTCGCATACACCCAATAATAAGACTCGTCGTTGCCCAGTTCAATCCAACCAGCCAAAATCGCCCTGACGACGATGCTGACCGCCATCAGAATTACGATGGGTTTTATGTGTTTTTGCGCTTTCAATCCTTCTTACTTCTTGCTTCTTCCTTCTTACTTCTTCCCCACCAAATACATGAAATGATGACCAGTACATAAATAATATAGAAGAGGATGGTTTGGGGCCAGTTGATGAAGGCGGTCTCACGATCGACGAGGTTCGCCGAGGGATGCCTGGTGATGGGGTTCAAATAAAAGAAGGTGAGGTTGGGCAGCCTCAGTCTCACCCTCACGTAGGGGTCGTCGGGCTGAATCACATAAAAGGCTTGGTGCACCATGTTTTGGGTTTTCAGCACCTTGCCGCCTTGCCCGATGAAATCGGCAATCTCGATGATAGGGGCGTTGGTTTCCACCCACAAGGTGTCGCCTGTCAGTTCGCAGCGGGTGAGATGGGGCAGCTCGTGCATCCTTTCCACCTTCAACGCGAAGGGCTGGTCGAAATAGATGTGGAAATCGACGGCGTAGGCGCATCCTTTTTCCAAGGATTCATACACCTCTTCGGGTTCCATCGTGGCAGTGTTGATCATGGTGAAGAACCTTCCTACTTCGTTGGCGTTTAAAACGTTATGGGTATCGTCGTCGCCAATGCCATAGACGCGGTGACCTGTTGAAAGGGCGGCGTCCCAATGCTCCAGCGAGCATCCGTAAGGATTCAGGATCTCCAACAGCCGATAGCCGCTGAGGTATTCCATGTCGCGCACCTTGTAGCCCCTGGTGTAGGAGGCGTGGGCAGGCACCGCAAACCGGGTGTGGTCTTTCAACATGTTCAAGGTATGCTGTTTCATGTCCAAGTTCTGGGAGAATGGATAGTCGGCAAAGCACACTTCCTTGGCCCCGATGCAGAGCTGGTGGGTTTTACGGAAGAACCCGTAGCCGTGCTCGTAGGCGGGGATGTAGCCCTTGCGGTCGCTGCCGTAAGGGTTCACACGCATGTAGTCGGAGATGCCGTAATAGTCGTAGCCCAAGGCCTGATACACGCTGTCGATGCTCTCCTCCTTGCTGAGCCGTCCGTTGGTGAGCCCAAGATATTTTCGCGAATGGCAGTGGAAGTTGTATTGTTTCCATTGGTCGGGGTCCATGTCCTGGTAGGGATTGTACAGCGTCTCCCCTTGGAAAGGCTCTCCGTGCAGGAACTGGTACCGCGGTGTCATCAGATAAACCAGCATCCAATAGAGGACTAACAGCCCCGCCAATCCGGTCAGTACCATCAGCAAGACCCTCAAAAACCGATTCTTTATGCGCTTGTACATAGTGCCCATGAAAAATATTGCAAATGTAATTCTTTCTTTTTGATTGCTAGTTCCCAATTTATGGTTATTTTTGCGCTCTATTTAAAATAATTCTTAATTAAGGAGAAAAATGGATTCCAATCCAAAGGAAAATATTATCAATGAGGTCACTAACAAAGATTACGAGTTTGGTTTCGTGACCGATATTGAGACTGATTTTGTGCCGAAAGGTCTCAACGAGGACATCATCCGTTTGATTTCCGCCAAGAAAGAGGAGCCGGAGTGGCTGTTGGAGTTCCGCTTGAAGGCATTTCGCCATTGGTTGACCCTCAAGCAGCCCAATTGGGGTCATCTTGATCTTCCAGAAATTGATTACCAAGATATTATCTATTATGCGGCTCCGAGGAAACGACAGGAGAAGCAGCGTCTGGATGAGGTGGATCCTGAATTGTTGGCCACCTTCGACAAGCTGGGTATCTCATTGGATGAGCAGAAAAAACTCTCAGGCGTGGCGGTCGATGCGGTTATGGACAGCACTTCGGTGAAGACCACTTTCCAGGAGACGCTTTCCAAACACGGCGTGATTTTCATGTCGTTCAGCGAGGCTGTGAAGCAGCATCCCGACTTGGTGCGGAAATACCTTGGCAAGGTGGTGCCCTACACCGACAACTTCTTTGCCGCTTTGAACTCCGCCGTGTTCAGCGACGGCTCGTTCTGCTATATCCCGAAAGGAGTGCATTGCCCCTTGGAGCTCTCCACCTATTTCCGCATCAACGCGGCCAACACCGGACAGTTTGAGCGTACGTTGATAGTGGCCGACGAAGGCGCCTACGTGAGCTATATGGAAGGCTGCACCGCCCCGATGCGCGACGAGAACCAGCTGCACGCGGCCATCGTCGAGATCATCGCGGAGACCGACGCCGAGGTGAAGTACAGCACGGTGCAGAACTGGTATCCTGGCGACAAGGAAGGGAAGGGCGGCGTCTATAATTTGGTGACCAAACGCGGCCTCTGCCGTGGCGACCGCTCCAAAATCTCGTGGACACAGGTGGAGACGGGGTCGGCCATCACCTGGAAATACCCGGGCTGTGTGCTGCTTGGCGACCACTCCGTGGGCGAGTTCTACTCCGTGGCGGTCACCAACAACTACCAGCAAGCCGACACAGGTACCAAGATGATTCATCTTGGCAAGAATACCCGCAGCACCATCATCTCGAAAGGCATCTCGGCAGGCCACAGCCAAAACAGCTACCGCGGCTTGGTGAAAGTGGCTCCGAAAGCCATCAACTCACGCAACTATTCGCAATGCGACTCCCTGCTGATGGGCGACCAATGCGGAGCGCACACTTGGCCCTACGTCCAATGCGGCAACGAGTCGAGCATCCTCGAACACGAGGCTACCACCTCCAAGATCTCCGAGGACCAGCTGTTCTATTGCCAGCAGCGCGGCATCCCTACGGAAAAGGCCATCGGCCTTATCGTCAACGGCTACGCCAAAGACGTGCTCAACCGCCTCCCCATGGAGTTCGCCGTAGAGGCGCAAAAACTATTGTCGATCACTTTGGAAGGCAGTGTCGGGTAGTAGCACCTCGAAGAGGTGCCATCTTCGTAACCCCTGGTGAGCGAGCGCAGCGAGCGTAACCTGGGGCGGCTGAGTGAGCGCAGCGAGCGTAGCCTGGTGTGGTGAGCGAGCGCAGCGAGCGTAACCTGGGGCGGGTGAGTGAACCCAGTGGCATAAAAGAAAAGAAGGAAAAAATATAAATGTGATAAAATATGTTGTTGAATATCAAAAACTTACATGTATCCATCGGAGGAAAGGAAATCCTCAAGGGATTGAACTTGGGTGTCAACGAAGGTGAAATCCACGCCATCATGGGACCCAACGGCACCGGCAAGAGCACGTTGGCGGCGGCCATCACGGGTCGTGAGGGATACGAAATCACCGAGGGCGAGATCTGGTACAAAGGAAAGAACATCGTCGGGATGTCGCCCGAGGACCGTGCCAACGAAGGCATCTTCCTGAGCTTCCAATACCCTGTGGAGATTCCTGGCGTCAGCATCCAAAACTTCATGCGTACCGCCGTCAACTCCAAACGGGAATACCAAGGGCTGCCTCCCATGTCCACTATCGAGTTCATGAAGCTCATGAAAGAGAAGCAGGCCATGGTGGAGATTACCGAGAAACTCCAAAACCGTTTTGTCAACGTGGGCTACTCCGGCGGCGAGAAGAAAAAGAACGAGATCTTCCAGATGGCCATGCTGGAGCCTAGCCTTGCCATCCTCGACGAGACCGACTCGGGCCTCGACATCGATGCGCTCCGCATTGTGGCCAACGGCGTCAACCAACTCCATAACAAGGAGAACGCCTTCGTGGTCATCACCCACTACCAGCGCCTGCTCGACTACATCGTGCCTGACTTCGTGCATGTGATGTACGACGGTCGCATCGTCAAGTCAGGTGGCAAACACCTCGCCATCGAGCTGGAAGAGAAAGGGTACGAATGGATCAAGGAAATGAACCTGTAATGCACACGGCGATGGAATATCTCGAGAACAATATCGTGGTGGAGCGCAACCAGTACCGCCAGCTGGTCGTCATCGACGACACGGAGCATCTCCAGGCCCACGAAGAGCATTGCGACATCGTGGTGGGCGAAAACGCCACGTTGGAGATGTACCGCATCCAGAACCTTGACCATCATGCGGACCTGGTGACCAACATACACATCCATCAGCAACGCGATAGTAAAGTGCATTTCGTGGTCATCAGCTTCAACGCCGGATTGCTGCGCAACAACATCGTGGTGGACATCGACGGCGAAGGCTGCGAAACAGAAGTGTATGGCCTGTATCTGGTGGATAAGAAACAGCATGTGGAGAACTACTTGAAAATCAACCACAACGTACCGCATTGCACCAGCGATACCCGCTTCAAAGGTATCATCGACGACGAAGCTTCGGCGGTGTTCAACGGCCATGTGTATGTGGCTCCTGGAGCACAAAAAACCGACGCCCAGCAAAACAACGCCAACATCATCCTGACTTCCACGGCCAAGATTGACACCAAGCCGTTTTTGGAAATCTATGCCGACGATGTGAAATGCTCTCATGGCACCTCCACCGGCCAACTCGACCAGGAAGCCATGTTCTATATGCGCCAGCGCGGCATCAGCCAAGCCAACGCCAGAATGCTGTTGATGTATGCCTTCGCCGCCGAAATCAGCAACCATATCAAGATCGAAGACCTTCATGAGTCGATTGACGACATGATCAAGCGCCGCCTCAGAGGTGAGTTGTCTGCCTGCGACCATTGTGTGCTGCAATGCAAAAAACCTGTCGGAATGCATAAATGACAACGATGATGGACCTCAATGAAATAAGACGCCAATTCCCCGTCCTCGACCAACAGGTCTATGGCAAGCCCTTGGTGTATCTCGACAACGCGGCGACCACCCAGAAACCTCTCTGCGTGATTGACCGGGAGCGCGACTATTACCTTCACGAGAACTGCAACATCCATCGTGGGGTGCATTACCTTAGCCAGATGGCCACCGAGGCCTACGAGCAAGCCCGCCGCACCGTGGCCCGCTTTATCAACGCCAAGGAGTCCCACGAAATCGTTTTTACCCGCGGCACCACCGAATCCCTGAACCTGCTGGCCACATCCTTTGGAACGGAAAGTGGAAAGTGGAAAGTGGAAAACTCTCCACTTTCCACTCTTCACTCTCCACTTAAAGTTCTTGTGACTGCCATGGAGCACCATTCCAATCTGGTTCCTTGGCAACAGATGGTGCAACGGTGTGGGGGAACGTTGTTGGTGGCGCCCATGGATGACCGTGGCGTCCTGGATTTGCAGGCCTACGAGGAGCTTCTGAAACAGGAGCCTACGATTGTGGCCATCGCCCATGTGTCGAACACCTTGGCTACGGTGAATCCCATCAAGGAGATGATTCGTATGGCACACCAATACGGTGCCTTGGCGGTGATCGACGGTGCCCAGTCCATCGCGCATATCCCGGTTGATGTTCAAGAGTTGGATTGCGACTTCTTCGTGTTCTCGGGGCACAAGATGTATGCCCCGATGGGCATCGGATGCTTGTATGGCAAGACCGAATGGCTGGAACAACTGCCGCCTTATCAGTTTGGTGGCGAGATGGTCGATAGGGTGAGTTTCGAGCGGACCACCTTCAATAAGTTGCCTTTCAAGTTCGAGGCTGGCACTCCCAACGTGGGCGCGGCTTTGGGTTTGGAGACGGCCATCCATTTCATCGAGAGCCTGGATAGGAGGGAGGTCGCCGCGCATGAGGAAACCTTGCTTCGTGCCGCCATCGACCGGCTGTCGGCCATTGAGGGAATGCGTTTCATCGGCGAGGCTCCCGAGCGTAGCGGCTTGGTGAGTTTCATCATCGACGGGATCCATCCTTACGACCTTGGTACGATTATTGACAAGATGGGCGTGGCCGTGCGCACAGGCCATCATTGTGCCGAGCCTGTGATGACCCGTTTCGGCATTCCCGGCACCGTCCGCGCCTCCTTCGCCCTCTACAACACCCTCGACGAAGTAGAAACCTTTGTGAAAGCCGTTAACCGTGCCGCTACTATGTTGAGGTAAACTGCCAACTTCCAACTGAAAACTGCCAACTTCCAACTGAAAAAAGCATGACAATAAAAGAAATACAAAGCCAAATCATCGAGGAGTTCTCGATGTTCGACGATTGGATGGATCGTTATGCCCTACTTATCGAAATGGGGAAGGAATGTCCCATCATTGATGACCAATACCGAAATGACCAATACCTGATCAACGGTTGCCAATCCCGTGTGTGGCTCCATGCCGAGCTCAAGGAGGGCAAGGTGTATTATACCGCCGATAGCGATGCTGTCATCACCAAAGGCATCATCTACTTATTAATTAAGGTCTTCTCTGGCCAGACCCCTCAGGACATATTGGCCGCTGACCTGTCGTTTTTGGATGAAATCGGTTTAAAGGAGCATTTGAGCCCGACCCGTTCCAATGGCCTCCTCTCGATGTTAAAGCAGATGCTACTCTATGCGGAAGCCCTTTCGGGGAATGCGTAATTCGGAATGCGGAATGCGGAATAACCTATCGGAGTTAAGGTATTCCGCATTCCGCATTCCGCATTCCGAATTAATAAAGGAAGTCCATTGGGGAGTAATTGGCGTAATCGCCATCCAAGCCTAATGCAGCTTTGGCTTCGTCCGACAGCATGCTGATATCCCAAACGGGGTCGAACGTGAGTTCGACCTCGACTTTTTTTACGCCCATGATGGCCTCGATGCGTTTCTTTACCTCGGCAGGGAGTACCTCTGCCACGGGGCAGTTCGGTGCCGTCACGGTCATGACAATTTTCACGTTGCCTTCTTCATCGACATCGACGCCATAGATCAGGTGCAAGGTCCAGATGTCCACCGGGATCTCTGGGTCATAAATGGTTTTCAGGACGTTGATTACCGTTTCCTTTAATTGGCTGATTTCTTCTTTATTCATCCTAATCATCTTTCGCCCTACGGGCGATTTTCCGTTTTTCGTTTCGATCTAATCATCTTTCGCCCTACGTGCGGTTCTTCGATTTCAGTTTTTCCCGATGAGGTCTTTTGCCATTCCGAGGAACATCAGGGCCACGGCGTTGAAGTCCATGTTGAGGTCTTTGCTGAGGCCGACTCTGTCTTTGAAGATGGCCACGTTGAACCATTGCAGGCATTGGAAGGCGCGGTGGAAGCGCAGGCGGCGCAGTTCGTCTTCGGTGGGTTGGTGTCCCAAATAGCATTCCAGGAGCGACAGGGCTTTGTCGAAGCCCGCGTTGCCGTAGCAGGCGATGTCATAGAAGGGGTCGTTCATTCCGGCAAACTCCCAGTCCAGCACGTAGAGCTTGTCGCCGCTGATCACGAGGTTGGTGGGTTGGTAGTCGCAGTGGCAGGGAACCAAGGGGATGTTTTTGAATTCTTGACGCAGTTCTTCCAGGCGGCCACGGAGGTCCAGGTATTCCTGGGGGTGGGTGAATCCCATCTCGCAGCAATAGCGTTCGTCGTCGTCGAGCCTTCCAAAGGCGTTGTAGTCTTTGAACTTCAGATGGCTCGTGTGGAGCGTTTTGAGGGCCTTTACGGACATTTCGTTGTAGGACACGATGTCAGTGGTGCTCATGATGGTTCCCTCGACGTATTCGGCCAGTTTTTCGCCGGAAGGGATCTCCACGTAGGTGGTCACGTTGTTGAGGCCCAGCTTATCGACTTCTTGAAGGTTGGCCCATTCGTCCACGCGGTTCACAAAACGTTCGGCGTATTTTCCTGGGACGCGGTAGGTGTATTTTTTGCCTTGGGTTTCCACCACGTACGTGTAGTTGCTCATGCCGCCTTCGAGGCGCATGACGATTTGAGTGTCTTGAGTGTGTAATAGTGCGTTCACTCGAGCAATAATGTATTCTTCGATGTTCATTAGAGCAGTGGTTTTAAAAATTTTGCAAAGATAATTCTAAATTCTAAATTCTAAATTCTAAATTCAAATATTTTTCTTATTTTTGCAGCCTCAAACGGATTGGGGGTTTAGCTCATCTGGTAGAGCGTCAGGTTCGCAATCTGAAGGTGGCCGGTTCGAGTCCGGTAACCTCCACCAACAAAAAAAGGTCGGCATTTCGCCGACCTTTTTTTGTGTCCTAAAGGGACGGCCCGGAGGCCGTCCCTAAGAGGTTTTAGTCAACAAGAGTGACGCGCTTCACGCTAACACCGTTCTCAGTGTAAACACGCACCATGTAAACGCCAGCCTTGTATTGGCTGAGGTTCATTTCGTACATGTTGCCATCGATGTCGGCATCGTAGAGGATCTGGCCAAGAGCGCTCACCAAGGTGATGTGCTTCATGTTGTTGGCTTCAATCTTCACGTTGCCCTTAGTCGGGTTAGGATAGAGGCTCACAGTGTTGTCGATCTCGGTCACGCTCGTCACGTTGACGGTGACATAGTCTTGTGCCAGGTTCGGAGTCAAAGCGGGATCTGACTCGCAGTTGTCATAGACAGCGGTCACCTGGTAGTCATAATGACCAGCGCTCACATGATCGTTGTAGCTGTACTCGTAAGCACCAGTGAAAGGAACATTGGCGATCACGGAACCATCGCGATAGACATTGAAGCTGACAGGATCGCCAGCGCGCTTGGCGGCGCCAAGGCTGATGTCGTCAACATCGAGATAGAAGTAATCGGTGCAGTTGAAGTGGCGGATGGCGATGTAGCCAGTCTGACCAGCATAGCTGCTCAAGTCAACGGTATAGAGATACCAGTTGCCCTGGTCGCGGCCACCGTCGCGGGTAACGTCGGTGGGAACGCCAGCCTTGGAGGTCATCGTCCACTCTTGGATGGTGGTGAAGTTGGCAGCGCTGGTGTTACCGCTCGTGGAGATAGCAACGCCGAAGTGCTCGCCAGCCCAAGCAGCGTCTTGTGCGCAAGCATAGAAGCTGAACACACCGCCCAAGTTCACTTGAGGTGAAACGAGGTAGTTGTCAGGATACAGAGCGCCGAAGTTGTTGTCGTAGCTCTGTGAGAAGACCATGTCGGAAGAACCGTTATGGCCGTAACCAGTACCCATGGTCTGGCTTGCCAGTTGCCAGTTGTAACCGTCGCCATCAGCGTCGATGAGCGTCCAGTCACCGAAGGAACCGTTCTCGAAGTCATAGAAGAACTCATCGCCGTGAGGAGCCTCACCGTAGGTCCAGGTGATTTGGGCACCAAACTCGGAAGGAGTCCAGTAGTATTCGCCTTCGAGGTTGTCAGGAGCGGTGCAGGTAGGAGTACCAGTGACAGCCATCTCCGGGCAAGACATTGCATAGTAGGTGTAGTCGGACTGGAAACCATCGTGGATCACGCGGATCTCATAGTAACCAGGATCGTTGGGGTTGATGTCGGTGTAGGTCTGTGCAGGAGCATACACTTCAGCCAGCCATTCACCGTCACGGAAGATCTCAACACCGATGATGCCGCCTTCAACCGGAGGAACCGGAGGCACAGGACCGCTGTTGTCGTCACGGAGCTCATAGATACCGATGAGGTTCGGGTCTTGCTGGATGTCGCCGATGAAGGCCATCTTGCCATTGAAGCTGCCGACAGTGCAACCGCCGGAGGAACCGGAGTTGAAGCCAGGAGTGCTCGAGAAGTTGAACACCGAGCCACCCATGGTGTTGGTGGTGATGTTGTAATCCTCAACATCGTTGGTGCC